>NZ_CAJCKK010000181.1:0-126 GCF_903970865.1 Bacillus sp. ME78 | reverse complement strand
ATATAGATTATTATAATACGAAACGGATTAAGGCAAAATTAAAAATGAGCCCAGTACAATACCGGACTCACTTTTATCAAGCTGCCTAATGAAATAACCGTGTCTAACTTTTAGGGGTCACTTCAA
>NZ_CAJCKK010000180.1:0-126 GCF_903970865.1 Bacillus sp. ME78 | reverse complement strand
AAAAAAGATGAATAAATTTATGCGTGAACTAAAAGCAGAAGAATTAACAAAGCACAGTGGAGGTATTAACCCTACAAATGAAACAGTAATCCATGATGGTGGAGGAGCAGGCCCAAACTGTAAAAG
>NZ_CAJCKK010000179.1:0-126 GCF_903970865.1 Bacillus sp. ME78 | reverse complement strand
ATATAGATTATTATAATACGAAACGGATTAAGGCAAAATTAAAAATGAGCCCGGTACAATACCGGACTCACTTTTATCAAGCTGCCTAATGAAATAACCGTGTCTAACTTTTAGGGGTCACTTCAA
>NZ_CAJCKK010000178.1:0-126 GCF_903970865.1 Bacillus sp. ME78 | reverse complement strand
AAATGGCGGTCCCGACCGGGGTCGAACCGGCGATCTCCTGCGTGACAGGCAGGCATGTTAACCACTACACCACGGGACCATTTGGTTGCGGGGACAGGATTTGAACCTGCGACCTTCGGGTTATGA
>NZ_CAJCKK010000177.1:0-126 GCF_903970865.1 Bacillus sp. ME78 | reverse complement strand
ATGAACTGCACCCCAATTGTTAGACACAGTCTAACAATTGGAGGTGCAGTTTTTCTATGGCTAAATTTACAGCTGATGAAAAAATACAAATCGTTCTACGTTATTTGAACGGAAATGAAAGTTATC
>NZ_CAJCKK010000176.1:0-126 GCF_903970865.1 Bacillus sp. ME78 | reverse complement strand
TAGGCACGCCGCCAGCGTTCATCCTGAGCCAGGATCAAACTCTCCAATAAAGTTAGTTTGTCTAGCATCTAAAAATAAAAATTGACGTTTCACGTTGTTTGTTTCGTTCAGTTTTCAAAGAACTAA
>NZ_CAJCKK010000175.1:0-126 GCF_903970865.1 Bacillus sp. ME78 | reverse complement strand
GTAGTTCTTTGAAAACTGAACGAAACAAACAACGTGAAACGTCAATTTTTATTTTTAGATGCTAGACAAACTAACTTTATTGGAGAGTTTGATCCTGGCTCAGGATGAACGCTGGCGGCGTGCCTA
>NZ_CAJCKK010000174.1:0-126 GCF_903970865.1 Bacillus sp. ME78 | reverse complement strand
AAAAAAAAAAAAAAAAAAAAAAAAAAAAAAAAAAAAAAAAAAAAAAAAAAAAAAAAAAAAAAAAAAAAAAAAAAAAAAAAAAAAAAAAAAAAAAAAAAAAAAAAAAAAAAAAAAAAAAAAAAAAAA
>NZ_CAJCKK010000173.1:0-126 GCF_903970865.1 Bacillus sp. ME78 | reverse complement strand
TAGTTCTTTGAAAACTGAACGAAACAAACAACGTGAAACGTCAATTTTTATTTTTAGATGCTAGACAAACTAACTTTATTGGAGAGTTTGATCCTGGCTCAGGATGAACGCTGGCGGCGTGCCTAA
>NZ_CAJCKK010000172.1:0-126 GCF_903970865.1 Bacillus sp. ME78 | reverse complement strand
CCCCCCCCCCCCCCCCCCCCCCCCCCCCCCCCCCCCCCCCCCCCCCCCCCCCCCCCCCCCCCCCCCCCCCCCCCCCCCCCCCCCCCCCCCCCCCCCCCCCCCCCCCCCCCCCCCCCCCCCCCCCCC
>NZ_CAJCKK010000171.1:0-127 GCF_903970865.1 Bacillus sp. ME78 | reverse complement strand
CATAACCCGAAGGTCGCAGGTTCAAATCCTGTCCCCGCAACCAAATGGTCCCGTGGTGTAGTGGTTAACATGCCTGCCTGTCACGCAGGAGATCGCCGGTTCGACCCCGGTCGGGACCGCCATTTTA
>NZ_CAJCKK010000170.1:0-128 GCF_903970865.1 Bacillus sp. ME78 | reverse complement strand
AATGAAGATGTTAACATAAGGAAGTCGCAAATGAGCGACCAAGTAGTTCTTTGAAAACTGAACGAAACAAACAACGTGAAACGTCAATTTTTATTTTTAGATGCTAGACAAACTAACTTTATTGGAGA
>NZ_CAJCKK010000169.1:0-128 GCF_903970865.1 Bacillus sp. ME78 | reverse complement strand
AACGAAGATGTTAACATAAGGAAGTCGCAAATGAGCGACCAAGTAGTTCTTTGAAAACTGAACGAAACAAACAACGTGAAACGTCAATTTTTATTTTTAGATGCTAGACAAACTAACTTTATTGGAGA
>NZ_CAJCKK010000168.1:0-129 GCF_903970865.1 Bacillus sp. ME78 | reverse complement strand
ATAGTGAACTGCACCCCAATTGTTAGACACAGTCTAACAATTGGAGGTGCAGTTTTTCTATGGCTAAATTTACAGCTGATGAAAAAATACAAATCGTTCTACGTTATTTGAACGGAAATGAAAGTTATC
>NZ_CAJCKK010000167.1:0-129 GCF_903970865.1 Bacillus sp. ME78 | reverse complement strand
AAACTCTCCAATAAAGTTAGTTTGTCTAGCATCTAAAAATAAAAATTGACGTTTCACGTTGTTTGTTTCGTTCAGTTTTCAAAGAACTACTTGGTCGCTCATTTGCGACTTCCTTATGTTAACATCTTC
>NZ_CAJCKK010000166.1:0-131 GCF_903970865.1 Bacillus sp. ME78 | reverse complement strand
CAAGTAACAGTGGCACCAGCGGTGGATACAGTAAAAGTAACAAACAATAAGGCTGGAGATGCGGATACAATTACAGTAAGTGGGATTGCCGAAGGTGATCTTGTTCGCGTATATGATGCATCAACAGAAGG
>NZ_CAJCKK010000165.1:0-131 GCF_903970865.1 Bacillus sp. ME78 | reverse complement strand
ATTTCCCATAGCGTAAGCTAGTAAGATCCCTGAAAGATGATCAGGTTGATAGGTTCGAGGTGGAAGCATGGTGACATGTGGAGCTGACGAATACTAATAGATCGAGGACTTAACCATATAATATGTAGCAA
>NZ_CAJCKK010000164.1:0-131 GCF_903970865.1 Bacillus sp. ME78 | reverse complement strand
AAAATTAAAAAATATGAGCTACACTGTTATCTAGTTTTCAAAGAACATACATTTATATTTGAGAGATAGTTCTCTCAAAACTGAACAAAACGAAACACGGAAACTTATATTGATGAACAGCGTTCATCAAT
>NZ_CAJCKK010000163.1:0-132 GCF_903970865.1 Bacillus sp. ME78 | reverse complement strand
CCGTATATTGCTGCAGCTGAAAAAGCTGGCATTGTTAAAGGAGAAGGGAATGGCATCTTCAATCCATCTGGGAAAGTAACACGCGCTGCCATGGCAACGATGCTAGTAAATGCCTATAAACTACAAAGTACA
>NZ_CAJCKK010000162.1:0-133 GCF_903970865.1 Bacillus sp. ME78 | reverse complement strand
AATATAAAAATTTCTCCAATTGTTTATTTATCAGGATTGGGATATGTTATTGGACAAATATGTATAGGTACATTATCACAAAACGGTTTAGCGACGGTCTTAATTTTAGTCTTTTCTTTATTGGCTGTTGTGT
>NZ_CAJCKK010000161.1:0-137 GCF_903970865.1 Bacillus sp. ME78 | reverse complement strand
ACAAAACCAGAAGAAAAACCAGAAGTGAAGCCAGATCCAAAACCTGAAACAAAACCAGAAGAAAAACCAGAAGTGAAGCCAGATCCAAAACCTGAAACAAAACCAGAAGAAAAACCAGAAGTGAAACCAGATCCAAA
>NZ_CAJCKK010000160.1:0-137 GCF_903970865.1 Bacillus sp. ME78 | reverse complement strand
ATAAAAGATAGAGTTAAATCTGGAATCGGAGCAACTTTAGATAAAATTTTTTAGTTTTTAGGAGAGTAATATGGAAAAATACCACGGAAAAAGCACAGAACAAATTATTCAGAAATTGATGCCTGGCAGTGTAAGAT
>NZ_CAJCKK010000159.1:0-140 GCF_903970865.1 Bacillus sp. ME78 | reverse complement strand
GGTTCCGGTGGTAACGGTTCCGGTGGTAACGGTTCCGGTGGTAACGGTTCCGGTGGTAACGGTTCCGGTGGTAACGGTTCCGGTGGTAACGGTTCCGGTGGTAACGGTTCCGGTGGTAACGGTTCCGGTGGTAACGGTTC
>NZ_CAJCKK010000158.1:0-140 GCF_903970865.1 Bacillus sp. ME78 | reverse complement strand
AAACGACTTAGGTTTTTGCTTGGCGACGTCCTACTCTCACAGGGACAAGGTCCCAACTACCATCGGCGCTAGAGAGCTTAACTTCCGTGTTCGGTATGGGAACGGGTGTGACCTCTCTGCCATCATCACCAAACTATGAA
>NZ_CAJCKK010000157.1:0-140 GCF_903970865.1 Bacillus sp. ME78 | reverse complement strand
AACAAAACTCACTTCGGTGGGATGTATCGTTTCTTACATAAAAAATATCCGCATCAGATCCGTGCGGTTATCGAGGAATTAACAACTGCATTACCATGTACGGGGAATCCCCTATTCAAAATTTGCAAAATGCAAAAAGG
>NZ_CAJCKK010000156.1:0-141 GCF_903970865.1 Bacillus sp. ME78 | reverse complement strand
GCTCGACTTGCATGTATTAGGCACGCCGCCAGCGTTCATCCTGAGCCAGGATCAAACTCTCCAATAAAGTTAGTTTGTCTAGCATCTAAAAATAAAAATTGACGTTTCACGTTGTTTGTTTCGTTCAGTTTTCAAAGAACT
>NZ_CAJCKK010000155.1:0-142 GCF_903970865.1 Bacillus sp. ME78 | reverse complement strand
AATGGCGGTCCCGACCGGGGTCGAACCGGCGATCTCCTGCGTGACAGGCAGGCATGTTAACCACTACACCACGGGACCATTTGGTTGCGGGGACAGGATTTGAACCTGCGACCTTCGGGTTATGAGCCCGACGAGCTACCGT
>NZ_CAJCKK010000154.1:0-142 GCF_903970865.1 Bacillus sp. ME78 | reverse complement strand
CATAGCGTAAGCTAGTAAGATCCCTGAAAGATGATCAGGTTGATAGGTTCGAGGTGGAAGCATGGTGACATGTGGAGCTGACGAATACTAATAGATCGAGGACTTAACCATATAATATGTAGCAAATGTTATCTAGTTTTGA
>NZ_CAJCKK010000153.1:0-143 GCF_903970865.1 Bacillus sp. ME78 | reverse complement strand
AGAAGAACAGAAGAAAGCAGAAGAACAGAAGAAAGCAGAAGAACAGAAGAAAGCAGAAGAACAGAAGAAAGCAGAAGAACAGAAGAAAGCAGAAGAACAGAAGAAAGCAGAAGAACAGAAGAAAGCAGAAGAACAGAAGAAAG
>NZ_CAJCKK010000152.1:0-143 GCF_903970865.1 Bacillus sp. ME78 | reverse complement strand
ATTATGAAGTCGGAGTTCCTCTACATAAAAGAATTTGAAAATGTAGAGCACTTTAAAATAGAATTAGAAAAATATATAGATTATTATAATACGAAACGGATTAAGGCAAAATTAAAAATGAGCCCGGTACAATACCGGACTCA
>NZ_CAJCKK010000151.1:0-147 GCF_903970865.1 Bacillus sp. ME78 | reverse complement strand
AAAATCGTTATTTTAATTAGTTCAGCCCCTTGAAGGGCGCTCCAAGGGGCGAAGATTCGAGAACTTGTAAACTCTTGTTTAATTACATGAAAACTCCCTAAGGAGAATCTATGATATTTTAACACTCAACTAACTATTTTGACAAAT
>NZ_CAJCKK010000150.1:0-147 GCF_903970865.1 Bacillus sp. ME78 | reverse complement strand
AAAAACTTAGTTGACATTAACTAACGAAGATGTTAACATAAGGAAGTCGCAAATGAGCGACCAAGTAGTTCTTTGAAAACTGAACGAAACAAACAACGTGAAACGTCAATTTTTATTTTTAGATGCTAGACAAACTAACTTTATTGG
>NZ_CAJCKK010000149.1:0-152 GCF_903970865.1 Bacillus sp. ME78 | reverse complement strand
ATTGGCTCTTTTATTTCTTCTTTCGCTTCTTCAATTTCTTTCGTTGATTCTTTTACTTCTTCTTTTGCTTCTTCAACCTCTTTTATTGGCTCTTTTATTTCTTCTTTCGCTTCTTCAATTTCTTTCGTTGATTCTTTTACTTCTTCTTTTGC
>NZ_CAJCKK010000148.1:0-154 GCF_903970865.1 Bacillus sp. ME78 | reverse complement strand
GTTTGGTGATGATGGCAGAGAGGTCACACCCGTTCCCATACCGAACACGGAAGTTAAGCTCTCTAGCGCCGATGGTAGTTGGGACCTTGTCCCTGTGAGAGTAGGACGTCGCCAAGCAACTAAAAACACAAGTCTTTTGACTTGTGTTTTTTTT
>NZ_CAJCKK010000147.1:0-154 GCF_903970865.1 Bacillus sp. ME78 | reverse complement strand
AATGATTGTGTCACTTATACCGAGCGATCTACCCATTTCTCGATAACTTTCATTTCCGTTCAAATAACGTAGAACGATTTGTATTTTTTCATCAGCTGTAAATTTAGCCATAGAAAAACTGCACCTCCAATTGTTAGACTGTGTCTAACAATTG
>NZ_CAJCKK010000146.1:0-157 GCF_903970865.1 Bacillus sp. ME78 | reverse complement strand
TATCCATAATTGGCATTATATTCGGTGGCTGGTTGTTATCCATAATTGGCATTATATTCGGTGGCTGGTTGTTATCCATAATTGGCATTATATTCGGTGGCTGGTTGTTATCCATAATTGGCATTATATTCGGTGGCTGGTTGTTATCCATAATTGG
>NZ_CAJCKK010000145.1:0-160 GCF_903970865.1 Bacillus sp. ME78 | reverse complement strand
GCAAGAGAAATAGCAAAGGCTAAAGAAGAAGAAAAAGCAAGAGAAATAGCAAAGGCTAAAGAAGAAGAAAAAGCAAGAGAAATAGCAAAGGCTAAAGAAGAAGAAAAAGCAAGAGAAATAGCAAAGGCTAAAGAAGAAGAAAAAGCAAGAGAAATAGCAA
>NZ_CAJCKK010000144.1:0-160 GCF_903970865.1 Bacillus sp. ME78 | reverse complement strand
CCAATAAAGTTAGTTTGTCTAGCATCTAAAAATAAAAATTGACGTTTCACGTTGTTTGTTTCGTTCAGTTTTCAAAGAACTACTTGGTCGCTCATTTGCGACTTCCTTATGTTAACATCTTCGTTTTTCGATGTCAACTAAGTTTTTCAATTTCTTTTTT
>NZ_CAJCKK010000143.1:0-160 GCF_903970865.1 Bacillus sp. ME78 | reverse complement strand
AGGCACGCCGCCAGCGTTCATCCTGAGCCAGGATCAAACTCTCCAATAAAGTTAGTTTGTCTAGCATCTAAAAATAAAAATTGACGTTTCACGTTGTTTGTTTCGTTCAGTTTTCAAAGAACTACTTGGTCGCTCATTTGCGACTTCCTTATGTTAACAT
>NZ_CAJCKK010000142.1:0-163 GCF_903970865.1 Bacillus sp. ME78 | reverse complement strand
CCCCCTAAAGTTTTTTTAAGACAATATGTCTTATTTAGCAATTAGCAACAGAAGCTATTGAATGAACCTGTGTTTCCACAACCAGGCGTACAAGCTGAGATACTTGTAATTTGTGGATCTACATCGCCTGTAGCTGTTGTTACTTGTACATCTAAATCAAAAA
>NZ_CAJCKK010000141.1:0-164 GCF_903970865.1 Bacillus sp. ME78 | reverse complement strand
TAAACAAGAGGATTCTTCTCAGGATAAGCAACAAAACTCTAAACAAGAGGATTCTTCTCAGGATAAGCAACAAAACTCTAAACAAGAGGATTCTTCTCAGGATAAGCAACAAAACTCTAAACAAGAGGATTCTTCTCAGGATAAGCAACAAAACTCTAAACAAG
>NZ_CAJCKK010000140.1:0-166 GCF_903970865.1 Bacillus sp. ME78 | reverse complement strand
AAACACAAAAAAGACGAGTCATTCTGACTCGTCTTAAAGTCGCTTGGCGACGTCCTACTCTCACAGGGACAAGGTCCCAACTACCATCGGCGCTAGAGAGCTTAACTTCCGTGTTCGGTATGGGAACGGGTGTGACCTCTCTGCCATCATCACCAAACTATGAAGG
>NZ_CAJCKK010000139.1:0-168 GCF_903970865.1 Bacillus sp. ME78 | reverse complement strand
GCTCGACTTGCATGTATTAGGCACGCCGCCAGCGTTCATCCTGAGCCAGGATCAAACTCTCCAATAAAGTTAGTTTGTCTAGCATCTAAAAATAAAAATTGACGTTTCACGTTGTTTGTTTCGTTTAGTTTTCAAAGTTCAATATCGCGTTTCAGCGACTTTTATAAT
>NZ_CAJCKK010000138.1:0-170 GCF_903970865.1 Bacillus sp. ME78 | reverse complement strand
ACAAAACCAGAAGAAAAACCAGAAGTGAAGCCAGATCCAAAACCTGAAACAAAACCAGAAGAAAAACCAGAAGTGAAGCCAGATCCAAAACCTGAAACAAAACCAGAAGAAAAACCAGAAGTGAAGCCAGATCCAAAACCTGAAACAAAACCAGAAGAAAAACCAGAAGT
>NZ_CAJCKK010000137.1:0-172 GCF_903970865.1 Bacillus sp. ME78 | reverse complement strand
CGGAAATCTTCGGATCAAAGCTTACTTACAGCTCCCCGAAGCATATCGGCGTTAGTCCCGTCCTTCATCGACTCCTAGTGTCAAGGCATCCACCGTGCGCCCTTTCTAACTTAACCAAACTAAAAATTAAAAAATATGAGCTACACTGTTATCTAGTTTTCAAAGAACATAC
>NZ_CAJCKK010000136.1:0-179 GCF_903970865.1 Bacillus sp. ME78 | reverse complement strand
GGCGTTCAAGGTAACACAGGTGCTACTGGTGCTACCGGCGCTACTGGACCTCAAGGCGTTCAAGGTAACACAGGTGCTACTGGTGCTACCGGCGCTACTGGACCTCAAGGCGTTCAAGGTAACACAGGTGCTACTGGTGCTACCGGCGCTACTGGACCTCAAGGCGTTCAAGGTAACAC
>NZ_CAJCKK010000135.1:0-180 GCF_903970865.1 Bacillus sp. ME78 | reverse complement strand
CTCTACATAAAAGAATTTGAAAATGTAGAGCACTTTAAAATAGAATTAGAAAAATATATAGATTATTATAATACGAAACGGATTAAGGCAAAATTAAAAATGAGCCCGGTACAATACCGGACTCACTTTTATCAAGCTGCCTAATGAAATAACCGTGTCTAACTTTTAGGGGTCACTTCA
>NZ_CAJCKK010000134.1:0-184 GCF_903970865.1 Bacillus sp. ME78 | reverse complement strand
TTTTTTATATCCTGGTAAGCTTTCTACCTCTACTAGCTTATATTTCCCTACTGATAAATCGGAAACGTTTGCTTTTCCTTCTTTATCTGTCGTTACTTTTGTTACTACTTTATCTTTTTCATCTTGCACTTCGAATGTTACGCCCGCTAATACTGCGCCACTTTCTTTGTCTACTTTTGTAATC
>NZ_CAJCKK010000133.1:0-185 GCF_903970865.1 Bacillus sp. ME78 | reverse complement strand
ACAATCACAGGAAAAGATTTACTAGTATCAACAGGCGGCACAGTATACGTAACAGTAACGAAACCGAATAAAGATGAGAGTAAGAGAGTCACAGTGAAGTACGAAGCGGAGCCAACAACAGTGGCACCAGCAGTAGAAAAAATCACAGTGTCAAATAATAAAGTGGAAGCAGAAGATACAATTAC
>NZ_CAJCKK010000132.1:0-185 GCF_903970865.1 Bacillus sp. ME78 | reverse complement strand
AATAAAGTGGAAGCAGAAGATACAATTACGGTGTCAGAACTGAAAAAAGGCGACATCGTCCGTGTATATGAAGCGTCAAAAGGTGGAGAAGCGATCGTAACATCAGAAGCGGTAGCTGGAGAAGCGAAAGAAGTAACGATTAAAAAGGCAGATTTACTGAAAGAAACAGGTGGCACAGTGTACGT
>NZ_CAJCKK010000131.1:0-198 GCF_903970865.1 Bacillus sp. ME78 | reverse complement strand
ATTATGAAGTCGGAGTTCCTCTACATAAAAGAATTTGAAAATGTAGAGCACTTTAAAATAGAATTAGAAAAATATATAGATTATTATAATACGAAACGGATTAAGGCAAAATTAAAAATGAGCCCAGTACAATACCGGACTCACTTTTATCAAGCTGCCTAATGAAATAACCGTGTCTAACTTTTAGGGGTCACTTCA
>NZ_CAJCKK010000130.1:0-200 GCF_903970865.1 Bacillus sp. ME78 | reverse complement strand
GAACGCTGTTCATCAATATAAGTTTCCGTGTTTCGTTTTGTTCAGTTTTGAGAGAACTATCTCTCATATATAAATGTATGTTCTTTGAAAACTAGATAACAGTGTAGCTCATATTTTTTAATTTTTAGTTTGGTTAAGTTAGAAAGGGCGCACGGTGGATGCCTTGACACTAGGAGTCGATGAAGGACGGGACTAACGCC
>NZ_CAJCKK010000129.1:0-201 GCF_903970865.1 Bacillus sp. ME78 | reverse complement strand
TTGACGATTATACTTTAGAGGTGTAATATAGAACAAGTCGCCGATGACATTAACGTCGCAAGCGACAAATGAAATGAAAAACTTAGTTGACATTAACTAACGAAGATGTTAACATAAGGAAGTCGCAAATGAGCGACCAAGTAGTTCTTTGAAAACTGAACGAAACAAACAACGTGAAACGTCAATTTTTATTTTTAGATG
>NZ_CAJCKK010000128.1:0-203 GCF_903970865.1 Bacillus sp. ME78 | reverse complement strand
ACAAAACCAGAAGAAAAACCAGAAGTGAAGCCAGATCCAAAACCTGAAACAAAACCAGAAGAAAAACCAGAAGTGAAACCAGATCCAAAACCTGAAACAAAACCAGAAGAAAAACCAGAAGTGAAGCCAGATCCAAAACCTGAAACAAAACCAGAAGAAAAACCAGAAGTGAAACCAGATCCAAAACCTGAAACAAAACCAGA
>NZ_CAJCKK010000127.1:0-205 GCF_903970865.1 Bacillus sp. ME78 | reverse complement strand
AAAAAATATGAGCTACACTGTTATCTAGTTTTCAAAGAACATACATTTATATATGAGAGATAGTTCTCTCAAAACTGAACAAAACGAAACACGGAAACTTATATTGATGAACAGCGTTCATCAATTCTCCATAGAAAGGAGGTGATCCAGCCGCACCTTCCGATACGGCTACCTTGTTACGACTTCACCCCAATCATCTGTCCCA
>NZ_CAJCKK010000126.1:0-206 GCF_903970865.1 Bacillus sp. ME78 | reverse complement strand
CTAGTAAATGCTTATAAATTACAAAGTACAACACATGATAATGGCCAAAGTAAATTTGAGGATTTAAAAGGGCATTGGGGTGAAAAATTCGCCAATGTTTTAATTGATTTAAAAATTTCTAATGGCACTGATAACGGCTGGCAACCAAATAGATTCATAACACGAGCTGAAGCTGCTCAACTTACTGCTAAAACAGATATGTTTTC
>NZ_CAJCKK010000125.1:0-209 GCF_903970865.1 Bacillus sp. ME78 | reverse complement strand
AATAAATCCAAGAAAACCGATTAACTTTAGCCAACTTCCATCCGCTTGAAAAGCTTCAATCATACCTGGTATTTTATAAATCCCAATAAATCCAAGAAAACCGATTAACTTTAGCCAACTTCCATCCGCTTGAAAAGCTTCAATCATACCTGGTATTTTATAAATCCCAATAAATCCAAGAAAACCGATTAACTTTAGCCAACTTCCAT
>NZ_CAJCKK010000124.1:0-212 GCF_903970865.1 Bacillus sp. ME78 | reverse complement strand
GTGGATACAGTAAAAGTAGCGAACAATAAAGCTGGAGCTGTGGATACAATTACAGTGAGTGAAGTAACTGAAGGTGATGTTGTAAAAGTATATGATGCATCAACAGAAGGAAAAGAGTTAGGAAAAGCAACAGTAGCGAAAGATGCGAAGGAAGCAACAATCACAGGAAAAGATTTACTAGTATCAACAGGGGGTACAGTATACGTAACAGT
>NZ_CAJCKK010000123.1:0-220 GCF_903970865.1 Bacillus sp. ME78 | reverse complement strand
ACACCAGATCCAGAAAAGCCTGGAACACCAGATCCGGAGAAACCTGGAACACCAGATCCAGAAAAACCTGGAACACCAGATCCAGAAAAGCCTGGAACACCAGATCCAGAAAAGCCTGGAACACCAGATCCGGAGAAACCTGGAACACCAGATCCAGAAAAACCTGGAACACCAGATCCAGAAAAGCCTGGAACACCAGATCCAGAAAAGCCTGGAACAC
>NZ_CAJCKK010000122.1:0-223 GCF_903970865.1 Bacillus sp. ME78 | reverse complement strand
CACCTTTTGTTACTTGTAATACTTGCTCTTTCATATCTTTCATTCTCCCTTCTTTTTCTTTTGTTACAAAGTTTCTATTATACTAATACGCTTGATAAAAATACGATTAATGCTGTTAATACTACTGCTCCACTTGCTGATCCTACGAAGTCACCTTTTGTTACTTGTAATACTTGCTCTTTCATATCTTTCATTCTCCCTTCTTTTTCTTTTGTTACAAAGT
>NZ_CAJCKK010000121.1:0-227 GCF_903970865.1 Bacillus sp. ME78 | reverse complement strand
ACAGTGGCACCAGCGGTGGATACAGTAAAAGTAACAAACAATAAGGCTGGAGATGCGGATACAATTACAGTAAGTGGGATTGCCGAAGGTGATCTTGTTCGCGTATATGATGCATCAACAGAAGGAAAAGAGTTAGGAAAAGCAACAGTAGCGAAAGATGCGAAGGAAGCAACAATCACAGGAAAAGATTTACTAGTATCAACAGGGGGTACAGTATACGTAACAGT
>NZ_CAJCKK010000120.1:0-238 GCF_903970865.1 Bacillus sp. ME78 | reverse complement strand
TTCGGATCAAAGCTTACTTACAGCTCCCCGAAGCATATCGGCGTTAGTCCCGTCCTTCATCGACTCCTAGTGTCAAGGCATCCACCGTGCGCCCTTTCTAACTTAACCAAACTAAAATTAAAAAATATGAGCTACACTGTTATCTAGTTTTCAAAGAACATACATTTATATTTGAGAGATAGTTCTCTCAAAACTGAACAAAACGAAACACGGAAACTTATATTGATGAACAGCGTTC
>NZ_CAJCKK010000119.1:0-263 GCF_903970865.1 Bacillus sp. ME78 | reverse complement strand
AGTTTAGTACGTCTAGTTTAAATTGTTGTGTGTAATTTGTACATCGTTTTAGAAAAGCTTCCAGACCATTCTGTTTATATTGGTTTACCCAATTCAAAATGATTGTGTCACTTATACCGAGCGATTTACCCATTTCTCGATAACTTTCATTTCCGTTCAAATAACGTAGAACGATTTGTATTTTTTCATCAGCTGTAAATTTAGCCATAGAAAAACTGCACCTCCAATTGTTAGACTGTGTCTAACAATTGGGGTGCAGTTCA
>NZ_CAJCKK010000118.1:0-266 GCF_903970865.1 Bacillus sp. ME78 | reverse complement strand
CGCGCCCGAGAGGAGTCGAACCCCTAACCTCTTGATCCGTAGTCAAACGCTCTATCCAATTGAGCTACGGGCGCATATGGTGCCGAGGGCGGGGGTCGAACCCGCACGGTGGTCACCCACCGCAGGATTTTAAGTCCTGTGCGTCTGCCTGTTCCGCCACCCCGGCATGTCATATTGAAAATTGGAGCGGAAGACGGGATTCGAACCCGCGACCCCAACCTTGGCAAGGTTGTATTCTACCACTGAACTACTTCCGCAAGACATGT
>NZ_CAJCKK010000117.1:0-267 GCF_903970865.1 Bacillus sp. ME78 | reverse complement strand
AGATCCCTGAAAGATGATCAGGTTGATAGGTTCGAGGTGGAAGCATGGTGACATGTGGAGCTGACGAATACTAATAGATCGAGGACTTAACCATATAATA
This sequence comes from Bacillus sp. ME78, assembly GCF_903970865.1. Lineage (NCBI taxonomy): Bacteria > Bacillati > Bacillota > Bacilli > Caryophanales > Bacillaceae > Bacillus > Bacillus sp. ME78. The sequence goes on along the minus strand of NZ_CAJCKK010000117.1, from coordinate 167 downwards.
TGTAGCAAATGTTATCTAGTTTTGAAGGAATATGCCTTCATAGTTTGGTGATGATGGCAGAGAGGTCACACCCGTTCCCATACCGAACACGGAAGTTAAGCTCTCTAGCGCCGATGGTAGTTGGGACCTTGTCCCTGTGAGAGTAGGACGTCGCCAAGCAACTAAAA
>NZ_CAJCKK010000116.1:0-281 GCF_903970865.1 Bacillus sp. ME78 | reverse complement strand
GTGGATACAGTAAAAGTAGCGAACAATAAAGCTGGAGATGCGGATACAATTACAGTGAGTGAAGTAACTGAAGGTGATGTTGTAAAAGTATATGATGCATCAACAGAAGGAAAAGAGTTAGGAAACGCAACAGTAGCGAAAGATGCGAAGGAAGCGACAATCACAGGAAAAGATTTACTAGTATCAACAGGCGGCACAGTATACGTAACAGTAACGAAACCGAATAAAGATGAGAGTAAGAGAGTCACAGTGAAGTACGAAGCGGAGCCAACAACAGTGGC
>NZ_CAJCKK010000115.1:0-281 GCF_903970865.1 Bacillus sp. ME78 | reverse complement strand
AAACCGAATAAAGATGAGAGTAAGAGAGTCACAGTGAAGTACGAAGCGGAGCCAACAACAGTGGCACCAGCAGTAGAAAAAATCACAGTGTCAAATAATAAAGTGGAAGCAGAAGATACAATTACGGTGTCAGAACTGAAAAAAGGCGACATCGTTCGTGTATATGAAGCGTCAAAAGGTGGAGAAGCGATCGTAACATCAGAAGCGGTAGCTGGAGAAGCGAAAGAAGTAACGATTAAAAAGGCAGATTTACTGAAAGAAACAGGTGGCACAGTGTACGT
>NZ_CAJCKK010000114.1:0-301 GCF_903970865.1 Bacillus sp. ME78 | reverse complement strand
TTGCTGCAGCTGAAAAAGCTGGCATTGTTAAAGGAGAAGGGAATGGCATCTTCAATCCATCTGGGAAAGTAACACGCGCTGCCATGGCAACGATGCTAGTAAATGCCTATAAACTACAAAGTACAACACATGAAAATGGCCAAAGTAAATTTGAGGATTTAAAAGGACATTGGGGGGAAAAATTCGCCAATGTTTTAATTGATTTAAAAATTTCTAATGGCACTGATAACGGCTGGCAACCAAATAGATTCATAACACGAGCTGAAGCTGCTCAACTTACTGCTAAAACAGATATGTTTTC
>NZ_CAJCKK010000113.1:0-305 GCF_903970865.1 Bacillus sp. ME78 | reverse complement strand
GATTCTTCTGTTTCTGCAATCACTTCTACTTCTTCTGTTTCTGCGATTACTTCCACTTCTTCTGATTCTTCTGTTTCTGCAATTACTTCTACTTCTTCTAGCTCTTCTGTTTCTGCAATTACTTCCACTTCTTCTGATTCTTCTGTTTCTGCAATCACTTCTACTTCTTCTGTTTCTGCGATTACTTCCACTTCTTCTGATTCTTCTGTTTCTGCAATCACTTCTACTTCTTCTGTTTCTGCGATTACTTCCACTTCTTCTGATTCTTCTGTTTCTGCAATTACTTCTACTTCTTCTAGCTCTTC
>NZ_CAJCKK010000112.1:0-305 GCF_903970865.1 Bacillus sp. ME78 | reverse complement strand
TGACTCTCAAACTAAAAAGTGGGTTGCTAATATTCCACTAAGCTCATATGCACAGTCTGGAGAATATATAGTAAGTACAATAGTTATGTATGATAATGCTGATCATCCTGTGGTATATAGGGGTGGTAGAGATTTTAACGCGAATTTCAATGTTGAAAATGATTTAGGATCGGACCAACAACCACCTACATTAAATAAAGTAGAAGTAGGTAAAAAAACATACAAAGCAGGGGAAAGTGTACAAGTAAGTGTAGAAGCTGAAGATGACGTTTCTGGTGTCCAATATGTGTTCATAGATATAAAAG
>NZ_CAJCKK010000111.1:0-320 GCF_903970865.1 Bacillus sp. ME78 | reverse complement strand
CGTGTATGGGAATGAAGTATTTAGGCTTCATTAAAGTAAGCATCAATTTTAATTCCTCTTGATATGCATGTCCAGAAACGTGCATTCCTGTTGAACTTCCAGATCCATAAATAACATTTGCTCCTAATAGAAATAAGTTATCTATAATAGATCGAAAAAGCACACGTCTGAACTCCAGTAACATTCTAAATTATACGTGTATGGGAATGAAGTATTTAGGCTTCATTAAAGTAAGCATCAATTTTAATTCCTCTTGATATGCATGTCCAGAAACGTGCATTCCTGTTGAACTTCCAGATCCATAAATAACATTTGCTCCT
>NZ_CAJCKK010000110.1:0-329 GCF_903970865.1 Bacillus sp. ME78 | reverse complement strand
CGTGTATATGAAGCGTCAAAAGGTGGAGAAGCGATCGTAACATCAGAAGCGGTAGCTGGAGAAGCGAAAGAAGTAACGATTAAAAAGGCAGATTTACTGAAAGAAACAGGTGGCACAGTGTACGTAAGTGTACAAAGTGAGAATGAGCTAGAAAGTGTTCGTACAGCGGTGAAATATGAATCACAAGTAACAGTGGCACCAGCGGTGGATACAGTAAAAGTAGCGAACAATAAAGCTGGAGCTGTGGATACAATTACAGTGAGTGAAGTAACTGAAGGTGATGTTGTAAAAGTATATGATGCATCAACAGAAGGAAAAGAGTTAGGAAA
>NZ_CAJCKK010000109.1:0-337 GCF_903970865.1 Bacillus sp. ME78 | reverse complement strand
ATTTCCCATAGCGTAAGCTAGTAAGATCCCTGAAAGATGATCAGGTTGATAGGTTCGAGGTGGAAGCATGGTGACATGTGGAGCTGACGAATACTAATAGATCGAGGACTTAACCATATAATATGAAGCAATGTTATCTAGTTTTGAAAGAATATAAAAAACTTGTTGACTTTAGAAGTTAAATGAGTTACAATAATTCTTGTCTTAAATGAATACAGTCTGGTAATGATGGCAGAGAGGTCACACCCGTTCCCATACCGAACACGGAAGTTAAGCTCTCTAGCGCCGATGGTAGTTGGGACCTTGTCCCTGTGAGAGTAGGACGTTGCCAGGCAAA
>NZ_CAJCKK010000108.1:0-350 GCF_903970865.1 Bacillus sp. ME78 | reverse complement strand
GTATATGATGCATCAACAGAAGGAAAAGAGTTAGGAAAAGCAACAGTAGCGAAAGATGCGAAGGAAGCAACAATCACAGGAAAAGATTTACTAGTATCAACAGGGGGTACAGTATACGTAACAGTAACGAAACCGAATAAAGATGAGAGTAAGAGAGTCACAGTGAAGTATGAAGCGGAGCCAACAACAGTGGCACCAGCAGTAGAAAAAATCACAGTGTCAAATAATAAAGTGGAAGCAGAAGATACAATTACGGTGTCAGAACTGAAAAAAGGCGACATCGTCCGTGTATATGAAGCGTCAAAAGGTGGAGAAGCGATCGTAACATCAGAAGCGGTAGCTGGAGAAGC
>NZ_CAJCKK010000107.1:0-358 GCF_903970865.1 Bacillus sp. ME78 | reverse complement strand
GTCTTCGAAGTACAAGATGAGCAAGGCAAAGTAGTAACGGAAGTAAAAACAGATAAAAATGGTAAAGCAAAAATCTCAGACTTATCTGTAGGAAAGTACAAATTAGTAGAGAAAGAAAGCTTACCGGGTTACAAAAAATTAATAGAACCAGTATCATTCGAAATTACAAAAGGTATGACGAAAGTCTTATCATTGAAAGTAGAGAACGAACTGTTAGATAAAGGTTCAGTAGAGATTACAAAAGTAGACAAAGAAAGTGGCGCAGTATTAGCGGGCGTAACATTCGAAGTGCAAGATGAAAAAGATAAAGTAGTAACAAAAGTAACGACAGATAAAGAAGGAAAAGCAAACGTTTCCG
>NZ_CAJCKK010000106.1:0-363 GCF_903970865.1 Bacillus sp. ME78 | reverse complement strand
TCATAACCCGAAGGTCGCAGGTTCAAATCCTGTCCCCGCAACCAAATGGTCCCGTGGTGTAGTGGTTAACATGCCTGCCTGTCACGCAGGAGATCGCCGGTTCGACCCCGGTCGGGACCGCCATTATAACCTCTGCTAATTGGCAGTTGTTTTTTATTGGACATTATGGTACAATAACATTTGTCTTTGAAAATAAGATATTTTTTCGATGGGCTATAGCCAAGCGGTAAGGCAACGGACTTTGACTCCGTCATGCGCTGGTTCGAATCCAGCTAGCCCAGCCATTTACGAGCCATTAGCTCAGTTGGTAGAGCATCTGACTTTTAATCAGAGGGTCGAAGGTTCGAATCCTTCATGGCTCAC
>NZ_CAJCKK010000105.1:0-368 GCF_903970865.1 Bacillus sp. ME78 | reverse complement strand
GTTGATGCATCATATACGCGAACAAGATCACCTTCGGCAATCCCACTTACTGTAATTGTATCCGCATCTCCAGCCTTATTGTTTGTTACTTTTACTGTATCCACCGCTGGTGCCACTGTTACTTGCGATTCATATTTCACCGCTGTACGAACACTTTCTAGCTCATTCTCACTTTGTACACTTACATACACTGTGCCACCTGTTTCTTTCAGTAAATCTGCCTTTTTAATCGTTACTTCTTTTGCTTCTCCAGCTACCGCTTCTGATGTTACGATCGCTTCTCCACCTTTTGACGCTTCATATACACGGACGATGTCGCCTTTTTTCAGTTCTGACACCGTAATTGTATCTTCTGCTTCCACTTTATT
>NZ_CAJCKK010000104.1:0-417 GCF_903970865.1 Bacillus sp. ME78 | reverse complement strand
AGGCACGCCGCCAGCGTTCATCCTGAGCCAGGATCAAACTCTCCAATAAAGTTAGTTTGTCTAGCATCTAAAAATAAAAATTGACGTTTCACGTTGTTTGTTTCGTTCAGTTTTCAAAGAACTAATGGTGGAGCCTAGCGGGATCGAACCGCTGACCTCCTGCGTGCAAGGCAGGCGCTCTCCCAGCTGAGCTAAGGCCCCAAACAAGTATCGGGAAGACAGGATTTGAACCTGCGACCCCCTGGTCCCAAACCAGGTGCTCTACCAAGCTGAGCCACTTCCCGAAAGAAAACGCGCCCGAGAGGAGTCGAACCCCTAACCTCTTGATCCGTAGTCAAACGCTCTATCCAATTGAGCTACGGGCGCATATGGTGCCGAGGGCGGGGGTCGAACCCGCACGGTGGTCACCCACCGCAG
>NZ_CAJCKK010000103.1:0-438 GCF_903970865.1 Bacillus sp. ME78 | reverse complement strand
TCAGTGAAACCTAGTTTCCCAATATTTAATTGCAATTTCGTCTTTGGAAACTTTAAAAATCTATCGTTTTTAATGATGCAATCTTGGTTTGTATACAGAATCTCTTTTTCAGAAGAACGAATATACTTTGGAATTCTAGGCGGTCCAGCATATTTGTTTGGATTCTTTTTATAGTCTTTTAAACTAGCAAAAAAAGATTTCCAATTTTGGAACAAACCTTTCATGATTGACTGGCTACATTGCGTAGGCAAAGCTCGATAATCATTTTGAATCATAGCCTTAAATAGTGCATCTAGAAAGTTGTAATCTACATAAGGTTTTTCAAAATTAGGTTCTGAAAACAAATTACATGTAATCTCTTTCTGTTCTTCTTTAGGCTTTAATTTCTCTTTTTCCAATTTCTTCTGATAGGCAAGACGTTGTGTGTCATTCATCTTA
>NZ_CAJCKK010000102.1:0-465 GCF_903970865.1 Bacillus sp. ME78 | reverse complement strand
AAACCGAATAAAGATGAGAGTAAGAGAGTCACAGTGAAGTACGAAGCGGAGCCAACAACAGTGGCACCAGCAGTAGAAAAAATCACAGTGTCAAATAATAAAGTTGGAAGCAGAAGATACAATTACAGTGTCAGAACTGAAAAAAGGTGACATTGTCCGCGTATATGAAGCATCAAAAGGTGGGGAAGCGATCGTAACATCAGAAGCGGTGGCGGAAGGAAAAACAGAAGCAACAATTTTAGGGAAAGATCTTTTAAAAGTAACAGGTGGCACAGTGTATGTAAGTGTACAAAGTGAAAATGAGCTAGAAAGTGCTCGTACAGCGGTGAAATATGAATCACAAGTAACAGTGGCACCAGCGGTGGATACAGTAAAAGTAACAAACAATAAGGCTGGAGATGCGGATACAATTACAGTAAGTGGGATTGCCGAAGGTGATCTTGTTCGCGTATATGATGCATCAAC
>NZ_CAJCKK010000101.1:0-515 GCF_903970865.1 Bacillus sp. ME78 | reverse complement strand
TATTGTACTTACTATATATTCTCCAGACTGTGCATATGAGCTTAGTGGAATATTAGCAACCCACTTTTTAGTTTGAGAGTCATAATTTGCTGTCTCTCTCTTTTCTTCTCCTCCAGGGCCTTTTACATCTATGAACACATATTGGACACCAGAAACGTCATCTTCAGCTTCTACACTTACTTGTACACTTTCCCCTGCTTTGTATGTTTTTTTACCTACTTCTACTTTATTTAATGTAGGTGGTTGTTGATCCGATCCTAAATCATTTTCAACATTGAAATTCACGTTAAAATCTCTACCACCCCTATATACCACAGGATGATCAGCATTATCATACATAACTATTGTACTTACTATATATTCTCCAGACTGTGCATATGAGCTTAGTGAAATATTAGCAACCCACTTTTTAGTTTGAGAGTCATAATTTGCTGTCTCTCTCTTTTCTTCTCCTCCAGGGCCTTTTATATCTATGAACACATATTGGACACCAGAAACGTCATCTTCAGCTTCTA
>NZ_CAJCKK010000100.1:0-539 GCF_903970865.1 Bacillus sp. ME78 | reverse complement strand
CTAGTAAATGCTTATAAATTACAAAGTACAACACATGATAATGGCCAAAGTAAATTTGAGGATTTAAAAGGGCATTGGGGTGAAAAATTCGCCAATGTTTTAATTGATTTAAAAATTTCTAATGGTACAGATAACGGCTGGCAACCAAATAGGTCTATAACACGAGCTGAGGCCGCTCAACTTACTGCTAAAACGGATATGTTGCAACAAAATCAAAATAATGGTTTAAAAGAAAAAGAAATCATTACTGCTACTTCGTATGGGGATTTAAATTTAACAATGGCTTCGAAAATTACAGCCCAAGAGATTGATAGTTTTATTGCAAAATACCATTCAGATAGTCCGTTAGTTGGACATGGGCAAGATTTTATTAATGCGCAAAATCAATACGGTGTAAATGCACAGTATTTAGCAGCACATGCAATTTTAGAGTCTGGATATGGAAAATCAGAAATCGCATATCGAAAACACAATTTATTTGGGTTACGCGCGTATGATAAGGATCCGTTTAAATATGCAAAATATTTACCAACCTACGG
>NZ_CAJCKK010000099.1:0-611 GCF_903970865.1 Bacillus sp. ME78 | reverse complement strand
ATACAGTCTGGTAATGATGGCAGAGAGGTCACACCCGTTCCCATACCGAACACGGAAGTTAAGCTCTCTAGCGCCGATGGTAGTTGGGACCTTGTCCCTGTGAGAGTAGGACGTTGCCAGGCAAATGGAGGATTAGCTCAGCTGGGAGAGCACCTGCCTTACAAGCAGGGGGTCGGCGGTTCGATCCCGTCATCCTCCACCATTTAGCCGACTTAGCTCAATTGGTAGAGCAACTGACTTGTAATCAGTAGGTTGGGGGTTCAAGTCCTCTAGTCGGCACCAGTTTTAATTTTGAGAGCCATTAGCTCAGTTGGTAGAGCATCTGACTTTTAATCAGAGGGTCGAAGGTTCGAATCCTTCATGGCTCACCATTTTAATGAAATATGCGGGTGTGGCGGAATTGGCAGACGCACTAGACTTAGGATCTAGCGCCTTTGGCGTGGGGGTTCGACTCCCTTCACCCGCACTTTTAATAAAATATCTCAAACATGTCTTGCGGAAGTAGTTCAGTGGTAGAATACAACCTTGCCAAGGTTGGGGTCGCGGGTTCGAATCCCGTCTTCCGCTCCAATTTTCAATATGACATGCCGGGGTGGCGGAACAGGCAGACG
>NZ_CAJCKK010000098.1:0-613 GCF_903970865.1 Bacillus sp. ME78 | reverse complement strand
GCCAATAAAGAAAAGACTAAAATTAAGACCGTCGCTAAACCGTTTTGTGATAATGTACCTATACATATTTGTCCAATAACATATCCCAATCCTGATAAATAAACAATTGGAGAAATTTTTATATTCTTCATTGTTTAATCGCCTTAAAAAACTTTTCATTCCAATAGAAATCAATTTATAGATTGTAAGAATGTAAAGCAGAAAAGTAACAATAAAAAATAGAGGTGTTTCAATTTTAATAAAAGTATATGCAATCTTTTGAATCACTATAAAGCTTCCAAAAGAAAAAGTTAGCCCCATAAATCCATTATATAAAATGTGTACCAGCCTTGGCTCATTTGGTTTATAAAAAAATACCCATACTCCCCATATATTAGCAATGGAAATAAAAGGTAAAATCACGTATAAGTATATAGTAAAGGTTGGAGGAAATAAAAATGGGGTTAAAATCATAAAATTAATAACTACCCATACCATAACGACACTCAATCTTACACTGCCAGGCATCAATTTCTGAATAATTTGTTCTGTGCTTTTTCCGTGGTATTTTTCCATATTACTCTCCTAAAAACTAAAAAATTTTATCTAAAGTTGCTCCGATTCCAGATTTAAC
>NZ_CAJCKK010000097.1:0-621 GCF_903970865.1 Bacillus sp. ME78 | reverse complement strand
GCCAATAAAGAAAAGACTAAAATTAAGACCGTCGCTAAACCGTTTTGTGATAATGTACCTATACATATTTGTCCAATAACATATCCCAATCCTGATAAATAAACAATTGGAGAAATTTTTATATTGTCATTTTCTTCATTGTTTAATCTCCTTAAAAAACTTTTCACTCCAATAGAAATCAATTTATAAATTGTAAAAATGTAAAGCACAAAAGTAACAATAAAAAACAGAGGTGTTTCAATTTCAATAAAAGTATATGCAATCTTTTGAATCACTATAAAGCTTCCAAAAGAAAAAGTTAGCCCCATAAATCCATTATATAAAATGTGTGCCAACCTTGGCTCATTTGGTTTACAAAAAAATACCCATACCCCCCATATATTAGCAATCAAAAGAAAAGGTAAAATTACATATAAGTATATAGTAAAGGTTGGAGGAAATAAAAATGGGGTTAAAATCATAAAATTAATAACTACCCATACCATAACGACACTCGATCTTACACTGCCAGGCATCAATTTCTGAATAATTTGTTCTGTGCTTTTTCCGTGGTATTTTTCCATATTACTCTCCTAAAAACTAAAAAATTTTATCTAAAGTTGCTCCGATTCCAGATTTAAC
>NZ_CAJCKK010000096.1:0-625 GCF_903970865.1 Bacillus sp. ME78 | reverse complement strand
TTGCTGCAGCTGAAAAAGCTGGCATTGTTAAAGGAGAAGGGAATGGCATCTTCAATCCATCTGGGAAAGTAACACGCGCTGCCATGGCAACGATGCTAGTAAATGCCTATAAACTACAAAGTACAGCACATGAAAATGGCCAAAGTAAATTTGAGGATTTAAAAGGACATTGGGGAGAAAAATATGCCAATATCTTAATTGACTTAAAAATTTCCAATGGTACGGATAACGGCTGGCAACCAAATAGATCTATAACACGCGCCGAGGCCGCTCAACTTACTGCTAAAACGGATATGTTGCAACAAAATTTAAATGATGGAAATGAGATTATTACTGCTACATCATATAAAGATTTAAACTTAACAGTGTCTTCTAATATTACTGCCCAAGAGATTGATAGTTTTATTGCAGAATACCATTCAGATAGTCCATTAATTGGACATGGACAAGACTTTATTAATGCGCAAGATCAATACGGCGTAAATGCACTTTATTTAGCGGCACATGCAATTTTAGAGTCTGGATATGGAAAATCAGAAATCGCATATCGAAAACACAATTTATTTGGGTTACGCGCGTATGATAAGGATCCGTTTAAATATGCAAAATATTTACCAACCTACGG
>NZ_CAJCKK010000095.1:0-628 GCF_903970865.1 Bacillus sp. ME78 | reverse complement strand
AAGATGAAAAAGATAAAGTAGTAACAAAAGTAACGACAGATAAAGAAGGAAAAGCAAACGTTTCCGATTTATCAGTAGGGAAATATAAGCTAGTAGAGGTAGAAAGCTTACCAGGATATAAAAAATTAGCAAAACCAGTATCGTTTGAAATTAAAAAAGGCATGACAGAAGTCTTATCACTAAAAGTAGAGAATGAACAGTTAGATAAAGGTTCAGTAGAAATTACAAAAGTGGACAAAGACAGCCAGAAGGCATTAGAAGGCGTAACATTCGAAGTGCAAGATGAAAAAGGCAAAGTAGTAACGAAAGTAACAACAGATAAAGAAGGAAAAGCGAAAATTTCAGATCTATCTGTAGGAAGTTACAAACTAGTAGAAGTAGAGAATTTACCAGGCTACAAAAAATTAACAGAGCCAGTATCATTCGAAATTAAAAAGGGTATGACAGAAGTCTTATCATTAAAAGTAGAGAATGAACAGTTAGACAAAGGTTCAGTAGAAATCACAAAAGTAGATAAAGATAGTCAAAAAGTATTAGAAGGCGTAGTCTTCGAAGTACAAGATGAGCAAGGCAAAGTAGTAACGGAAGTAAAAACAGATAAAAATGGTAAAGCAAAAATCTCAGACTT
>NZ_CAJCKK010000094.1:0-676 GCF_903970865.1 Bacillus sp. ME78 | reverse complement strand
AGGCACGCCGCCAGCGTTCATCCTGAGCCAGGATCAAACTCTCCAATAAAGTTAGTTTGTCTAGCATCTAAAAATAAAAATTGACGTTTCACGTTGTTTGTTTCGTTCAGTTTTCAAAGAACTAAAAGCGGGTGAAGAGAATCGAACTCTCGACCAGAGCTTGGAAGGCTCTTGTTTTACCACTAAACTACACCCGCGTGGTCGGGAAGACAGGATTTGAACCTGCGACCCCCTGGTCCCAAACCAGGTGCTCTACCAAGCTGAGCCACTTCCCGTAATTGGCGCGCCCGAGAGGAGTCGAACCCCTAACCTCTTGATCCGTAGTCAAACGCTCTATCCAATTGAGCTACGGGCGCTTATTCATGATGTTTTTTCGTCGTTGTATTTTGGCGACTCAATTATCTTATCATACTACATTTTCAAATGCAAGTACTTTTTTAAGATTTTTTTGATGCGGCCGAGAGGACTTGAACCTCCACGGGGTTTCCCCCACTAGGCCCTCAACCTAGCGCGTCTGCCGTTCCGCCACGACCGCGCGGAAAAAACAAAAAGTGAGCCATGAAGGATTCGAACCTTCGACCCTCTGATTAAAAGTCAGATGCTCTACCAACTGAGCTAATGGCTCGTAAATGGCTGGGCTAGCTGGATTCGAACCAGCGCATGACGGAGTCAAAGT
>NZ_CAJCKK010000093.1:0-702 GCF_903970865.1 Bacillus sp. ME78 | reverse complement strand
CGTCTGCCTGTTCCGCCACCCCGGCATGTCATATTGAAAATTGGAGCGGAAGACGGGATTCGAACCCGCGACCCCAACCTTGGCAAGGTTGTATTCTACCACTGAACTACTTCCGCAAGACATGTATGAGTTATTTTATTAAAAGTGCGGGTGAAGGGAGTCGAACCCCCACGCCAAAGGCGCTAGATCCTAAGTCTAGTGCGTCTGCCAATTCCGCCACACCCGCATGTTTTATTAAAAATGGTGAGCCATGAAGGATTCGAACCTTCGACCCTCTGATTAAAAGTCAGATGCTCTACCAACTGAGCTAATGGCTCTTAATGGCTGGGCTAGCTGGATTCGAACCAGCGCATGACGGAGTCAAAGTCCGTTGCCTTACCGCTTGGCTATAGCCCATTAATTAAGAATGGTGGAGGGGGGCAGATTCGAACTGCCGAACCCGAAGGAGCGGATTTACAGTCCGCCGCGTTTAGCCACTTCGCTACCCCTCCGACATATATGGTGGAGGATGACGGGATCGAACCGCCGACCCCCTGCTTGTAAGGCAGGTGCTCTCCCAGCTGAGCTAATCCTCCATTTTGCCTGGCAACGTCCTACTCTCACAGGGACAAGGTCCCAACTACCATCGGCGCTAGAGAGCTTAACTTCCGTGTTCGGTATGGGAACGGGTGTGACCTCTCTGCCATCATTACCAGACTGTAT
>NZ_CAJCKK010000092.1:0-732 GCF_903970865.1 Bacillus sp. ME78 | reverse complement strand
TAGTTGAGATGGACTCACTTTTTGAATTTGAACAAGTATATCAAACGCTTTACCTAATGATATATCAACAGTTTTTGGTATATCAGGCCCTTCGGTAGTTATTCCAGCGAAAATTGGATGTTGTTCGTTTAACCAAGTTTTTGTCACGCCGTTTGCCTTACGTAAATCAATAAAAAATTGATCTTTTTTAACTTGTCCAAAGATGTAGTTATAACTGTTTGAATCATCCGATTTTAATGTTCCATAGGGGCCAAATTCACCATCGCTATTTTTGACATTATATTGTCCTTCATAAACTGACGTTCCAATAGATACGTACCGTTTTCCATAATATTCTGCTAAGCGCTGCCCAGCTACTTTAGGATATATAAAAGGAAGCATATTTGTTTTCGAAACGTGTCCATTATGTCCCCATACAATAGTTTTTCCTAAATGTTCTTCAGTCCACTTCGCATTTTCATACATTGCAATATCATGTTTCAAATAAAAATCCGCTGGTTTATCAGGAGGTGTCGCTAACATTGTAGTAAACTGTTCAATAATACAAGCATTTTGCTTTATCCATGCAAACTCTTTAGATTTTCCATTTAAATAGCTTTTATTTTCCTCTAATAAAGCACTAATTTGTTTAGCATCTAAAACATACTTTTCTTTTTCTTCTTTCGTAAGGCTTTCAAAAGTATTCATATCCTTTGTTACAGGAATAAGACCTTTTATCTTCTCTTCTACTCT
>NZ_CAJCKK010000091.1:0-738 GCF_903970865.1 Bacillus sp. ME78 | reverse complement strand
GTCATTTTCTCCATACGTTGGAATGAAGTCGTTATCCAGAAAACTTGCTTTCGATGTATATGATTCTTCAGTTACAACAACTTGAATGCCTACAGCATTTGCTTTGTATGTAATCATTTGAATCAGTAAATTATGCGGGATATGACAAAACGATTGGTTATTTCTTTTTCCCATATTCGTTTCTTGTTTCCAACTTTTGTTTTGACCAATAACGATTTTACAAACTTCTTCTTCTTGAGCTAGTTTTACGATATGGTGACTAACTTTATGGAAGACGTCTTTTATTTTCAAGTAACGTTTTTGATGAAGTTTTTCTATCCTTTTAGAAGTAAAAGGTCCTTCATTCGTTTGTTTTCCATTTCTAAGAATGCTTGTAAAATGACTCTTCATTTTGTTGTAATATTGATTTATGCTTTTGATATGTTTGCCCTTAACAAGGACAGGTTTCATACCTGTGTTTGTTACGATGGTTGCAAGGTTATCAATCCCTAAATCAATACTCATATAACAAGCATTCTCTTCAATCATTTGTTGTTCAGAAGGAACATCAATTACCAATTCCACTACATATTCATTGTATTTTGGAATCACACGAACTTGTTTCAGTTTACCTTCAGTGAAACCTAGTTTCCCAATATTTAATTGCAATTTCGTCTTTGGAAACTTTAAAAATCTACCGTTTTTAATGATGCAATCTTGGTTTGTATACAGAATCTCTTTTTCAGAAGAACGAATATA
>NZ_CAJCKK010000090.1:0-738 GCF_903970865.1 Bacillus sp. ME78 | reverse complement strand
GTCATTTTCTCCATACGTTGGAATGAAGTCGTTATCCAGAAAACTTGCTTTCGATGTATATGATTCTTCAGTTACAACAACTTGAATGCCTACAGCATTTGCTTTGTATGTAATCATTTGAATCAATAAACTATGTGGGATATGACAAAACGTTTGGTTATTTCTTTTTCCCATATTCGTTTCTTGTTTCCAACTTTTGTTTTGACCAATAACAATTTTACAAACTTCTTCTTCTTGAGCTAGTTTTACGATATGGTGACTAACTTTATGGAAGACGTCTTTTATTTTCAAGTAACGTTTTTGATGAAGTTTTTCTATCCTTTTAGAAGTAAAAGGCCCTTCATTCGTTTGTTTTCCATTTCTAAGAACGCTTGTAAAATGACTCTTCATTTTGTTGTAATATTGATTTATGCTTTTGACATGTTTGCCCTTAACAAGGACAGGTTTCATACCTGTGTTTGTTACGATGGTTGCAAGGTTATCAATCCCTAAATCAATACTCATATAACGAGCATTCTCTTCAATCATTTGTTGTTCAGAAGGAACATCAATTACCAATTCCACTACATATTCATTGTATTTTGGAATCACACGAACTTGTTTCAGTTTACCCTCAGTGAAACCTAGTTTCCCAATATTTAATTGCAATTTCGTCTTTGGAAACTTTAAAAATCTATCGTTTTTAATGATGCAATCTTGGTTTGTATACAGAATCTCTTTTTCAGAAGAACGAATATA
>NZ_CAJCKK010000089.1:0-754 GCF_903970865.1 Bacillus sp. ME78 | reverse complement strand
CTGCGGTGGGTGACCACCGTGCGGGTTCGACCCCCGCCCTCGGCACCATATGCGCCCGTAGCTCAATTGGATAGAGCGTTTGACTACGGATCAAGAGGTTAGGGGTTCGACTCCTCTCGGGCGCGCTTTTATTAACGGGAAGTGGCTCAGCTTGGTAGAGCACCTGGTTTGGGACCAGGGGGTCGCAGGTTCAAATCCTGTCTTCCCGATATTCCCAAAAACATGGGGCCTTAGCTCAGCTGGGAGAGCGCCTGCCTTGCACGCAGGAGGTCAGCGGTTCGATCCCGCTAGGCTCCACTTATTTTAATATCATTTATGGCGGTGTAGCTCAGCTGGCTAGAGCGTACGGTTCATACCCGTGAGGTCGGGGGTTCGATCCCCTCCGCCGCTACCATAAAGGACCTTTAGCTCAGCTGGTTAGAGCAGACGGCTCATAACCGTCCGGTCGTAGGTTCGAGTCCTACAAGGTCCACCACTAAAGGTTTATATCTCGGAGGTATACCCAAGTTCGGCTGAAGGGATCGGTCTTGAAAACCGACAGGCGGCGAGAGTCGCGCGGGGGTTCGAATCCCTCTACCTCCTCCATTTTTTCTTAAATTACATATTATATCATCGCGGGGTGGAGCAGTACGGTAGCTCGTCGGGCTCATAACCCGAAGGTCGCAGGTTCAAATCCTGTCCCCGCAACCAAATGGTCCCGTGGTGTAGTGGTTAACATGCCTGCCTGTCACGCAGGAGATCGCCGGTTCGACCC
>NZ_CAJCKK010000088.1:0-754 GCF_903970865.1 Bacillus sp. ME78 | reverse complement strand
TAGATCTTCTTGTTAGAATAGTTACTTGAACGGGTGCACTCATACCGACAACGAATAACTGAATTAATGTTTTATTATGATTGTTTGTAAAATCCTCAAATACAGTTTGTGGAGCGGTGGTTTCAAGGAAAACAGATACAGGTATATTCCCATTTGCATTTTCTGCAGAACCAGCTATCGTATGAGTTTCAATAAAACAGTTGTTTTTTTGATTGTTGGAATGCGATTGATTTTTATAATATTTTTTACCATCTTTATAAAAATAATCAGCCATATGAATTTAAAGCTTCCTTCTTTTAGATATCTATATAGTCTATTTAATAAAGTGAAGTAGTGCTTGTACGACATAATAAAATCCGCTCTCGTAATTACCTGAAAATGTTATTTAGAAATTAAAGAGCGCCATTCAAGGCGCTCCCGGATAAAAAATAATATTGAAAAAGAATACCACATTATATTTTATGCATGTTCTTAATAAATGTGCAGTTTTTAACAAAATCCTTATTTGAAAACAAGAAGCCCTAGATTTAGGGCTTCTTGTTTTGGTATTCTCACATGGTTTTTCAAAAAGAATAGAACATATTGAAGATAACATGTGAATGTTTCATAAATGTATCAAAAAAGTGAACAAAATCGTTATTTTAATTAGTTCAGCCCCTTGAAGGGCGCTCCAAGGGGCGAAGATTCGAGAACTTGTAAACTCTTGTTTAATTACATGAAAACTCCCTAAGGAGAATCTATGATATTTTAACAC
>NZ_CAJCKK010000087.1:0-810 GCF_903970865.1 Bacillus sp. ME78 | reverse complement strand
AATTTCTCCAATTGTTTATTTATCAGGATTGGGATATGTTATTGGACAAATATGTATAGGTACATTATCACAAAACGGTTTAGCGACGGTCTTAATTTTAGTCTTTTCTTTATTGGCTGTTGTGTCTAGTATATATGGTGTATATATATGTATATATATTGATTTAAAGAGATGGAAAACCAATCTAGATTCCTTAAATTCTTAAAAAAACAATTAATAAGGAGGAGGACATACAATGAATTCGCAACTTTTTCCTATAGGATCTATTGTAATTTTAAAAGAAGGTACAAAGAAACTTATGATTTTTGGGCGAAAACAAAAAGTAGCAACAGATGAGGTAAGAAAATTCGATTATATGGGATGTCCTTATCCAGAAGGCTATATTAATCCAGATTTCACTTATTTATTTAATCATGATGATATTCAAGAAGTTGTTTCAACTGGATATGAAGATCAGGAAGAGCGTACTTTCCAAAAAAATGTATTATCTAAAATAAAATAAGAAATAATGTAAAAAACTGTTTAAACAAGCAGTTTTTTTTACATTATTTCTTATTAGTGATGCAGCAAACGGATCTTTTATTGGAGTGGAATAAGCTTGGATGTTTTTATAGAAATTAATATAGAAACTGATGGAATCAAATTTAACAAAGGTGATTGGAATCATGATGGTAAACAGGATTCGATAAAAGATAGAGTTAAATCTGGAATCGGAGCAACTTTAGATAAAATTTTTTAGTTTTTAGGAGAGTAATATGGAAAAATACCACGGAAAAAGCACAGAACAAATTATTCAGAAATTGATGCCTG
>NZ_CAJCKK010000086.1:0-827 GCF_903970865.1 Bacillus sp. ME78 | reverse complement strand
AGATCCCTGAAAGATGATCAGGTTGATAGGTTCGAGGTGGAAGCATGGTGACATGTGGAGCTGACGAATACTAATAGATCGAGGACTTAACCATATAATATGTAGCAAATGTTATCTAGTTTTGAGAGAATATAAAAAACTTGTTGACTTTTAAAGTAAACAAGTTATAATAATGATTGTCTCAAAAGAATAATGTCTGGTAATGATGGCAGAGAGGTCACACCCGTTCCCATACCGAACACGGAAGTTAAGCTCTCTAGCGCCGATGGTAGTTGGGACCTTGTCCCTGTGAGAGTAGGACGTTGCCAGGCAATATTATTCCGCAGTAGCTCAGCGGTAGAGCTATCGGCTGTTAACCGATCGGTCGTAGGTTCGATTCCTACCTGCGGAGCCATTGGAGAGCTGTCCGAGTTGGCCGAAGGAGCACGATTGGAAATCGTGTATACGTCACAAGCGTATCAAGGGTTCGAATCCCTTGCTCTCCGCCATAGGATTTATAATATTTGGCCCGTTGGTCAAGTGGTTAAGACACCGCCCTTTCACGGCGGTAACACGGGTTCGAATCCCGTACGGGTCACCACTTTGGAGGATTAGCTCAGCTGGGAGAGCACCTGCCTTACAAGCAGGGGGTCGGCGGTTCGATCCCGTCATCCTCCACCATATAAATTTTATATGAATAGTATTATCGCGGGGTGGAGCAGCACGGTAGCTCGTCGGGCTCATAACCCGAAGGTCGCAGGTTCAAATCCTGTCCCCGCAACCAAATGGTCCCGTGGTGTAGTGGTTAACATGCCTGCCTGTCACGCAGGAGATCGCCGGTTCGACCC
>NZ_CAJCKK010000085.1:0-903 GCF_903970865.1 Bacillus sp. ME78 | reverse complement strand
AAGATGAAAAAGATAAAGTAGTAACAAAAGTAACGACAGATAAAGAAGGAAAAGCAAACGTTTCCGATTTATCAGTAGGGAAATATAAGCTAGTAGAGGTAGAAAGCTTACCAGGATATAAAAAACTAGCGAAGCCAGTATCATTCGAAATCAAAAAGGGTATGACAGAAGTTTTATCACTAAAAGTAGAGAACGAATTAGTAGATAAAGGCTCAGTAGAAATTACAAAAGTGGACAAAGAAAGTGGCGTGTTATTAAAAGGCGTAACATTCGAAGTGCAAGATGAAAAAGGCAAAGTAGTAACGAAAGTAAAAACAGATAAAGAAGGAAAAGCGAAAATTTCAGATCTATCTGTAGGAAATTACAAACTAGTAGAAGTAGAAAGCTTACCAGGCTACAAAAAGCTAACAGAGCCAGTATCATTCGAAATTAAAAAGGGTATGACAGAAGTCTTATCATTAAAAGTAGAGAATGAACAGTTAGACAAAGGTTCAGTAGAAATTACAAAAGTAGATAAAGATAGTCAAAAAGTATTAGAAGGTGTAGTTTTCGAAGTACAAGACGAACAAGGTAAAGTAGTAACAGAAGTAACGACAGATAAAGAAGGAAAAGCAAACGTTTCAGATCTATCAGTAGGAAAATACAAATTAGTAGAGACGAAGAGCTTACCAGGTTATAAAAAATTAACGGAACCAGTATCATTCGAAATCAAAAAAGGTATGACGAAAGTTTTATCATTGAAAGTAGAGAACGAGCTGTTAGATAAAGGTTCAGTAGCGATTACAAAAGTAGACAAAGAAAGTGGCGCAGTATTAGCGGGCGTAACATTCGAAGTGCAAGATGAAAAAGATAAAGTAGTAACAAAAGTAACGACAGATAAAGAAGGAAAAGCAAACGTTTCCG
>NZ_CAJCKK010000084.1:0-944 GCF_903970865.1 Bacillus sp. ME78 | reverse complement strand
CATAGCGTAAGCTAGTAAGATCCCTGAAAGATGATCAGGTTGATAGGTTCGAGGTGGAAGCATGGTGACATGTGGAGCTGACGAATACTAATAGATCGAGGACTTAACCATATAATATGTAGCAATGTTATCTAGTTTTGAAGGAATATATATTTAAAATTCCTTTTGACATTCTGAAAAGAATGTGTATAATGATAAAAGTCTGGTAATGATGGCAGAGAGGTCACACCCGTTCCCATACCGAACACGGAAGTTAAGCTCTCTAGCGCCGATGGTAGTTGGGACCTTGTCCCTGTGAGAGTAGGACGTTGCCAGGCTTATATTATTCCGCAGTAGCTCAGCGGTAGAGCTATCGGCTGTTAACCGATCGGTCGTAGGTTCGATTCCTACCTGCGGAGCCATTATGCTTCCATAGCTCAGCTGGTAGAGTACTTCCATGGTAAGGAAGAGGTCACCGGTTCAAGCCCGGTTGGAAGCTTGGAAAAGTTTTTAAATTTTTGGCCCGTTGGTCAAGTGGTTAAGACACCGCCCTTTCACGGCGGTAACACGGGTTCGAATCCCGTACGGGTCACCACTTTTGGAGGATTAGCTCAGCTGGGAGAGCACCTGCCTTACAAGCAGGGGGTCGGCGGTTCGATCCCGTCATCCTCCACCATATATGTTTAAATGTCGGAGGGGTAGCGAAGTGGCTAAACGCGGCGGACTGTAAATCCGCTCCTTCGGGTTCGGCAGTTCGAATCTGCCCCCCTCCACCATTTTCTTAAAAATAACCTGAAAGGGTTTATTTTTTTGAGAAGATAACCATACTAGTAAATATTAATGGGCTATAGCCAAGCGGTAAGGCAACGGACTTTGACTCCGTCATGCGCTGGTTCGAATCCAGCTAGCCCAGCCATTTACGAGCCATTAGCTCAGTTGGTAGAGCATCTGACTTTTAATCAGAG
>NZ_CAJCKK010000083.1:0-990 GCF_903970865.1 Bacillus sp. ME78 | reverse complement strand
GTACTCATTTTTTCAATAGGAACTTTTTTTGCTGGTATTAAAGGATTCTCTAAAGTAGATAATTGGATATCAATGCTTAGAAGCATAGTAACAGTTCTACTAACAATGTTATTATCAGTGTTTTTAACACTAACTTTGATTGTGGGCTATGCATTAAGTTAATCGTAGTTCTTCACGAATAAAAACCAATATTCCGTCAATACTGTAGACACATGGTTATCTTTCTCCGATTTCCTTATATAAGCAGTTAGCTTTTGCTAGCTGCTCTTTATTTGTACAAGGTACTCAATTGACTGGCGCACATATAATATCCTGAGTTCCTTTCTTTATAAAATAGTCGTTATAAAATGAGACTCGTCACGAGAGCACTTTACTAAGTGCTCTTTTTATATTCCAACTTAATACAAAATGAAAGTTTGATTAAGCTTATTTTTACTACCGCATAACATGTTTAATTCTGCTTATAATATAGTTGTAACTTAAAGTTACATATCATTTACTTGTAGGGCCTAATCTTCTTTTGTACAACAAGCAGTTAGCTAATTAAGCTGGCTGCTTTGTTGTGCAAAATGAAGTTTTTATACGATTTTAAACACATTTAAAAATAAATTCATATGATATTATTCCTCTCTTTTACAAAATGGATTTTGGTCAGAAGAGCACTTTTACAAAGTGCTCTTTTCCCATGGAATTAAAGCTCTACAAAATAGAGTTTTTGTTCAAATTAACGATCATAAAATTGGACGGATTTACCAGTATTTTTACCAAAAAAATTCATGATATGGTTAATTAGTCGAGTACGTCATTACTTGGCACTTCCCCTTAGAAGCCCCGCGGACAATCGGGGTTTCTTTTATCAATATATATTTGTCAAAATAGTTAGTTGAGTGTTAAAATATCATAGATTCTCCTTAGGGAGTTTTCATGTAATTAAACAAGAGTTTACAAGTTCTCGAATCTTCGCCCCTTGGAGCGCCCTTCAAGGGGCTG
>NZ_CAJCKK010000082.1:0-1008 GCF_903970865.1 Bacillus sp. ME78 | reverse complement strand
AAGGCGTTCAAGGTAACACGGGTGCTACTGGACCTCAAGGTGCTCAAGGTAACACAGGTGCTACTGGTGCTACTGGTGCTACCGGACCTCAAGGTGCTCAAGGTAACACAGGTGCTACTGGTGCTACCGGACCTCAAGGTGCTCAAGGTAACACAGGTGCTACTGGTGCTACCGGACCTCAAGGCATTCAAGGACCAACAGGTGCTACCGGCGCTACTGGTATAGGAGTTACTGGACCTACTGGACCTTCTGGTGGACCTACCGGACCTACTGGGCCAACTGGACCTAGCTTCCCTATAGCAACAATTGTTGTAACAAACAATATTCAGCAAACAGTACTGCAATTTAATAACTTTATTTTTAGTACTGCAATTAACGTAAACAATATTATCTTCAACGGCACAGATACAGTTACTGTTATTAACGGTGGTATTTATGTAATTAGCGTATCCATTTCTACAACTGCGCCAGGATGCGCTCCACTCGGAGTAGGAATTTCAATTAATGGAGCAGTCGCAACTGATAATTTCTCTTCAAATTTAATAGGCGACTCACTTTCATTTACTACAATCGAAACATTAGCAGCTGGTGCAAGAATTTCTGTTCAATCTACTCTTAATGAGATTACGATCCCTGCGACAGGAAATACTAACATCCGCCTTACTGTATTTAGAATCGCTTAAATTTCATCATAGATTGTTTATGACAAATAAAAAAAGAGCGAGGAAACTGAACTGCACCCCAATTGTTAGACACAGTCTAACAATTGGGGGTGCAGTTTTTCTATGGCTAAATTTACATCTGATGAAAAAATACAAATCGTTCTACGTTATTTGAACGGAAATGAAAGTTATCGAGAAATAGGTAGATCGCTCGGTATAAATGACACAATCATTTTGAATTGGGTAAACCAATATAAACAGAATGGTCTGGAAGCTTTTCTAAAACGATGTACAAATTACACACAACAATTTAAACTAGACGTACTAAACTTTATGATTGAAAACG
>NZ_CAJCKK010000081.1:0-1180 GCF_903970865.1 Bacillus sp. ME78 | reverse complement strand
ATTCAAGCATGTCATTTGGAATAGCACTAAATGCAGTTAATTTAAGTTGCCCAATTTGTTCTTCTCTAAAGGCTGCATTTATTTGCCCTCTAATATCACCGAATAATTCTCCCCATGCATACGCTTTTGTTGCGTCAGAATAAATAAACTTCGTTACCGCTCCTAAATCTTGCATTCCAATTGCTTCAAGTAATGGATGTTCCGTTACTAAATCTTCAAATACACGTTCTTGTGTAGTATATGGAAGAATTGAATCATCCTTAAATCCCCCATCTTGTACAACTGCATTAAAGAATTTACGTTCTTCAGACGTTAAAACGTTTTGTCCACGTGACGTCAAAATTTGAGCGTCTTGCGCTTCGATACGTGCTTGCGCTGAAATCTTTTCTGATAAATCCGTTACAAGAGTATCAAACATATCATCAAATGCAGCAGATAAATCCTCCATTTTTGTATCTTCCGCTTTCACCAGATTCATATATGCTTGTTTTTTCGCTTCAAAGTTTTCCATTGTACCTTTAATTTTAATAACCATAATTATTTCCTCCTAATTTTTGTGAATTAAAAAAACCTTTTCCGTTTTTGATTGCCCTCCACTTGTAAATGTGGTGGTTCTGGATTAGGTTTATTTGATAAATTCATATTTTGTTGTAAGTTATTCGTTACCCTATTAACAATCTGTTCCAACTGTTCATCAGTAATACCACTGTCACTTTCTCGATTATCAAACTCTACTTTGTCAGCAAAACCCTCTTGTACTGCTTGTTCAGCAGTAAACCACGTTTCAGCTTCTAATAAATTTGTAATCTCTTCACGACTTTTACCTGTTTTTTGCTGATAAATTGAAACTATCGACTCATCATACGCTTCGAGTGCATTCAATGTTTTTTGAATATCCTGCTTGTTTCCGTAAGCTATTGTTGACGCTTCATGAATCATCATTCGTGAACCTGTGCGCATAACAATCTCGTCTGCAGCCATTGCAATAATC
This sequence comes from Bacillus sp. ME78, assembly GCF_903970865.1. Taxonomy (NCBI): domain Bacteria; kingdom Bacillati; phylum Bacillota; class Bacilli; order Caryophanales; family Bacillaceae; genus Bacillus; species Bacillus sp. ME78. The sequence goes on along the minus strand of NZ_CAJCKK010000081.1, from coordinate 189 downwards.
GATGCAGCAGAAGCTGCTAGTGAAGTAACTTCCACAATGACTTTTTTATCTAAGTCCTTTAAGTAATTATAAATCTCAACACCTTGATCGGCATCGCCACCACCACTGTTTAGTTTAATTTTAACTGTAGATGCTCTAACTTCTTTCAAAGCACTTCTTACACTTTCAGCACTAATAGCATCGTACCAC
>NZ_CAJCKK010000080.1:0-1225 GCF_903970865.1 Bacillus sp. ME78 | reverse complement strand
GGTAGCCCAATGGTTTTGTGAATCTGTAAAAGATGGTTTTGCATCGAAGTCAATTTCTATTCCTAAAACTTTTGTCATAATTTTTGTGGCCGAAGCTCTGTCTAATGAATCATGAGAACCAAAAGTTCCATCTGGATAACCATTCAATACCTGTCTATTAACTAAATAATTAACGGATTTGTCCGCCCATGTTGGAACATCTGGAAACTTATGAGTATCTGCAAATGTATTAGATGAGTAGGATAGTAGACTTCCTGCAATAATTCCTGTAGCAATTAACTTGGATTTCATAAAATATTCTCCTTCTAAATCTTAATTCCTATCCATTTTCATGCATTTAATTTATATTATTCCTTTATTAAGAAGTAATAATAAAAAATTGCAATAAATGTTGGTGAGCTTATTGAATAATTAACTATATTGTTAATGGATAATATATATAAGGAATTGCATAAATAAAGTTTTTTTATCCAAAAGAACATCTAGAGGAAAGGTTTTCTATCAATATGTATCTTTAAAAAAATTTTAAGCTTAACATACATTTGGTTCAACCATTTTAGTTACCTGTATATAAGTGCCAATGAACAAATATAAGTTTATATTCAAATTTTTTATTTAAATTCAAGTTTGTATACTTGTTAAACTAGTATACAAACTTGAAAATCAATCTCAATTAATTTCGATTAATTATAATTAAGTATATATTAATACGTCAACACATTATTAATTTTTAGTAAATAAAATTAATTTATATTTATTTATTGTGTAAATATTAAACATTTTTGTTAAAATTATTCATTGACACTTATACATATAAGTAACTATAATAGTTACACCAAATTGAATAGATGTCAACATCATCACAAACATATAAATATAAAAATAAAAAATCTCAATTTGGTAATACAATAGATTGGTAGAGGTGTATATTTTTATGAAGCGCAAATTAATCACAACAGGTCTTCTTGCAGGGGCTATATTATCCTATTCTTCTAGTATTTTTGCAGATACTCACAAATTTCCTGATGTTCCAAAGTGGGCAGAGCAATCTGTTAATTACTTAGTGGATAAACAAGTCTTAATTGGTTATCCAGATGGCACTTTTGGCTCAAACGTTACGTTAGATCGAGCTTCCGCTGCAACAATTTTAACAAAAGCTTTAGGAATAGAAATTGATCCAAAAGCCAAACCTTCTTTTACAGACTCTCAAGACCACTGGGGCGCT
>NZ_CAJCKK010000079.1:0-1315 GCF_903970865.1 Bacillus sp. ME78 | reverse complement strand
GGATAACCAATTAAGACTTGTTTATCCACTAAGTAATTAACAGATTGCTCTGCCCACTTTGGAACATCAGGAAATTTGTGAGTGTCCGCTAAAATATTAGAAGAATAAGATAATATAGCTCCTGCAAGGATACCTGTTGTGATTAATTTGCGCTTCATAAAAATATACACCTCTACCAATCTATTGTATTACCAAATTGAGATTTTTTATTTTTATATTTATATGTTTGTAATGATGCTGACATCTATTCAATTCGGTGTAACGATTATAGTTACTTATATACACGAGTGTCAATGAATATCTTTAACAAAAATGTTTAATATTTACATAAAAAAACAATATAAATTAATTTTATTTAATAAAAATTAATAATGTGTTGACGTATTAATATATACTTAACTATAATTAATCGAGATTAATTGAGATTGATTTTCAATTTTGTATACTAGTTTTATAAGTATACAAAATTAACTTGAATTTAATTAAAAAAGTTGAATATAAACTTATATTTGTTAATTGACATCTATATACAGGTAACTGAACCAAATGTATGTTATGCTTAAAAATTTTTAAAAGATACATATTGATAGAATACCTTTTCTCTATATACTTTGCTGGGTAAAGAACCTTTATTTATGCAACTCCTTATATATATTATCCATTAACAATATAGTTAATTATTTAATAATCTCACCAACATTTATTGCAATTTTTTATTATTACTTCTTAATAAAGGGATGATGTAAATTAAATGCATGAAAATGGATAGAAATTAAGATTTAGAAGGAGAATATTTTATGAAATCCAAGTTAATTGCTACAGGAATTATTGCAGGAAGTCTACTATCCTACTCATCTAATACATTTGCGAATACTCATAAGTTCCCAGATGTTCCAGCATGGGCGGACAAATCCGTTAATCATTTAGTTAATAAACAGGTATTGAATGGTTATCCAGATGGAACTTTTGGTTCTCATGATTCATTAGACAGAGCTTCGGCCACAAAAATTATGACAAAAGTTTTAGGGATAGAAATTGACTTCGATGCAAAACCATCCTTTAAAGATTCACAAAACCATTGGGCTACTCCATATATTGCTGCAGCTGAAAAAGCTGGCATTATTAAAGGAGAAGGGAATGGCATCTTCAATCCAACTGGTAAAGTAACTCGCGCTGCCATGGCAACGATGCTAGTAAATGCTTATAAATTACAAAGTACAACACATGATAATGGCCAAAGTAAATTTGAGGATTTAAAAGGGCATTGGGGTGAAAAATTCGCCAATGTTTTAATTGATTTAAAAATTTCTAATGG
>NZ_CAJCKK010000078.1:0-1332 GCF_903970865.1 Bacillus sp. ME78 | reverse complement strand
GGGCTCATTTTTAATTTTGCCTTAATCCGTTTCGTATTATAATAATCTATATATTTTTCTAATTCTATTTTAAAGTGCTCTACATTTTCAAATTCTTTTATGTAGAGGAACTCCGACTTCATAATCCCAAAGAAATTTTCTATTACTGCGTTGTCGTAACAGTTGCCTTTTCGAGACATACTCTGGACGATAGCTCTTGATTCAAGTGTACGGACGTACTGTCTCATTTGATAATGCCATCCTTGATCCGAATGCAACAGTAGCTGGTGGGTTTCAGGTAAACGTTCCAATGCTTTCTCTAACATGCCTGAAACAAGCGAATACGTCGGTCTAGAACCAATTGTATAGGTAATAATTTCACCATTATACAAATCTAATACAGGTGATACATACAGTTTTTCTCCAAACAATTTAAACTCTGTGATGTCTGTTACCCACTTTTGATTCGGTGCATCTGTATGAAAATTACGCTCTAAAATATTAGGTGCAATTCTACCGACTTTTCCTTTATAGGATTTATATTTCTTCATACGCACAACACACTTTAACCCAAGCTCTTTCATAATGCGCTGAACCTTCTTGTGGTTCACTTTCTGGCCACGATTCGTTAATTCATCACGAATGCGACGGTAACCATAACGACCTTCATTTTCCTCATAAATCGCTTTAATCTCAGCTTTCAAATCGGCATCTACATCTGGACGATTCATTTTCTTTACTAAATCATAATACGTGCTTCGAGGAATAGTAGCTAGCTCCACGAGTGCCTTGACCGAATATTTATGCCTTAATTCATAGACTACTTGCGCTTTGTCTTGTTTTGTGATTTTTCCTTGTTTTGAACTAAGGCATTTAACTTTTTTAAGTACTCATTTTCCATCTCAAGCTGTTTAATGCGTGCTTCAAGTGCTTCGACTGACCCTTCAGCTAAAGGTTGTTTTAATTGTTTATTTGAATCTTTTTTCATGGATGGACGCCCCTTTTTCTTAGATTGAAGGGCATCAATTCCTTGTGTTTCGAGCTGTTTTTTCCAAACAGAAATCGTTGAAGGGGCAGGAATATTAAAGATAGCTGCCGTCTCAAATAAGGACATACCGTTTTCAATCATAAAGTTTAGTACGTCTAGTTTAAATTGTTGTGTGTAATTTGTACATCGTTTTAGAAAAGCTTCCAGACCATTCTGTTTATATTGGTTTACCCAATTCAAAATGATTGTGTCACTTATACCGAGCGATCTACCCATTTCTCGATAACTTTCATTTCCGTTCAAATAACGTAGAACGATTTGTATTTTTTCATCAGCTGTAAATTTAGCCATAGAAAAACTGCACC
>NZ_CAJCKK010000077.1:0-1797 GCF_903970865.1 Bacillus sp. ME78 | reverse complement strand
CCAGAGAAGTACCAGATCCAATGATTGGATTATTATTAAGATACATAGTGATACCTGCCAAATTACCTCCTGGTTGAATGATAACTTGTACTTCATAGATTGCCAAATAGGTTCTTCCACCTTCAAGTAAAACAGTTGTTGGTGGTGTGAACGAGATTGCTGTACCATTAGAATTTACCACGGTATCTAGTGGAATCGCGGAATTTACAGAAACTATTGATGGGGTAGTTTGAACAACATTTAAACTATTAGCCGTGGGGGATGGACAAGTGCAAGGTTTGTGAATGTTAGAGTTGTTATCATTTTGGAAATTCACAAATAATCAAGCTCCTTTGCGTAAAAAAATTTTTATCCTATATAAAACGTAGCTTTTTTGTATCTAAGTTATTTTTAATAAATTTTTAAAGATAAATCGAATATTGTTGGTCAGTCGACTCATAAAAGTATTCGATACTCTAGGATTTCAAAGTGCATCTGATAAATATATATGAATGTTTTTTTAAGGACATTACTGTAAGTTAGGAAAACATAAATCTGGAAATAAAACTTGATATTCCGGGTTTAACCGAAGATCAGTAGTTGAGGTTGTAAAGTGTATATAATTTTTTTCTAATTTATCTAGTGTTGCCAGATGATGAGTACCTAAGTCACGCTGGATGCTATGTTTAGAAAGAGTAGGCCCAATTTGTAATTTTCGGTTTTTCATAGCAGTATTCCAGGGACTGTAAAAGAATTTTAAAATGAAAGCAGGATACATGTAAACGATAAATGGATCAGGTGACCGATGTCGCCCTGCCCAATAGTTACCATGCGAATAATGGTGGATTAATCTACCGCCATAGTATGGAGCAGGTGGATTAGGAGGGATTATTCTCCCATGATAACGCTGTTTGACAAGGGGAATTCCGTATCTGGGATTGGTATAACCGTGAGCAGGGTCATCCACCATCAGAATAGTTCTAATAGCATACATCTTTTGCCCTAAATTGGCAAGAGATGAGAAAAAGGCTTCCTTATCAACACAGCAAAGAAATTCAGTGGTATTTAGTACCATTTTCCATCCCGTAATTTCTTTTTCTATGTTCATTACTTCTTGATCAACTAAAATGGCATCAAACTCTAGTACCTTTGATTCACGGATTTCCCAATGAGGTGCAAATAATTTGCATAATTCAACCGAACGATCAGTAGACCCACGATTAATAAGAATGCCATGATCAAATAATTTTGTGTGGTGCATTAACCACCACGGAAGCAGATACTCTTCGTTATAAAAATGAGAAATTAAAGTAGTGTTAATAAAAAGTCCTCCTTTCAAAATTTTGTGGAATATATCCTTATCTAGTAAGATATGTTACTTGATCTAAAAAGAATGAAGAAAGATTTTTAACAAAATAGTTAGTTTAATAAAAACCGGAAAATGTGGGGAGTAAAAGGAGAAGAACCCTTTATATAAAGGGTTCTTCTGGTGATTTAATCTATCAATTACACTCGTGGTAATATTTATCACATGAATCGTTATTATCGTTACAGCATATACAGAATGTTTTTTGAACAAATAAACTAACTACACTAGTAGAACCTTCTTGCTTTGTAAGAGTAAGACTTTGAAAATCTTCAACTTGAAATATTTTTGTTTGAACAGGTTGTAATGTAGTAGTAATTGGTACGTTAGATCTTCTTGTTAGAATAGTTACTTGAACGGGTGCACTCATACCGACAACGAATAACTGAATTAATGTTTTATTATGATTGTTTGTAAAATCCTCAAATACAGTTTGTGGAGCGGTGGTTTCA
>NZ_CAJCKK010000076.1:0-1804 GCF_903970865.1 Bacillus sp. ME78 | reverse complement strand
ATCGTGATTTACTTCGAGGTGTTTTTTTAGAGGAAATCAGCCATGTAGAACTTGTACAACATACAATTAATCAACTATTAACTGGATCTGGTGAACCTACGCCAGGAAATGCTGGTGTTGACAACGCACCACTTGATGAAGCGATTAAACATGCAAATCCTCACCACTTTATTGTAGGTGCTCAAAGTTCATTGCCTGTTGATGCAGCTGGCAACCCATGGAATGGATCTTGGGTATATAGCCATGGGAATTTAATTAGCGATTTATTAGATAACGTAGTACTCGAATCTACAGGTGTACTTCAAAAAACTAGAATTTATGAAATGAGTTCCAATCAAACTTTTAGAGAAACACTTGCATTCTTAATTGTACGTGATAATGCACATCAAAATGCTTTCGCAAAAGCTTTAGAGACATTGGGTGTTGAATGGGGGAAACTCTTCCCTGTGCCGAACTATGATATTAATAAATACCCAGAGTGCAGAAAGTATGTAGACATGGGATTCCATAACGCACAATTTAATTTTAGCTTAGATCCAACAAGAATCGGAGAAATATTCCAAGGTGAATCACCAAGTAGAAACAAAGGAACATTAGCAGTAACTGACCCGCCAAAAGGTTTTCCTGTACCAGAACTTCCTGAAATGCCAAATGAGCATAGTCCTGGATTAAAAGATATGGGTCTTTGAGGTAATTGTAACCCACTATTTATTAATAGTTGGTTACAAACCTTTACATAGATTCAAGTAAATTTGATTTTAAGAGGAGGATATTCATTTGAGTACAATAAATGATAAACTATCTATTTTTGCTTTAGGTGGTGTTAATGAAATTGGTAAAAATATGTATGTCATACAATATTCAGATGACATTGTAATCATTGATTGTGGTTCTAAGTTTCCCGACGAGAGTTTATTAGGCATAGATTTAATAATACCTGATGTTACATATTTACAAGAAAATAAAGATAAAATTCGAGGTTTAATTGTTACACATGGACACGAAGATCACATTGGAGGTATTCCGTATTTTTTAAAACAATTGAATGTACCAATTTACGCAACAAAATTAACCTTAGGCTTAATCGGCATTAAATTAAAAGAACATAAACTTCAAGATTCGACACAGTTAATTGTTATTGACTCTGATTCTTTAATTGAGTTTGGACAGATCAACCTATCTTTTTTCAAAACAAATCATAGTATTCCCGATTGCCTCGGGATTGCTTTTCATACACCAGAAGGTACAGTAGTCCATACAGGTGATTTTAAATTTGATTTGACTCCCATAAACAATCAATATCCAGACATTCACAAAATGGCTAATATCGGAAGTAACGGGGTTTTAGCTCTCCTCTCAGAAAGTACGAATGCCGAACGTTCTGGATTTACTCCATCAGAACGGTTAGTAGGCGAAAAAATTGAAGAAGCCTTTGTAAAGGCTCACAGAAAAGTTATTATATCTACCTTTGCTTCTAATGTGAATCGTGTACAGCAAATAGTAGATGCCGCTTTAAAAACAAATAGAAAGCTTGCCCTCCTCGGAAGAAGTATGGTGAACGTAGTTTCTGTCGCTTTAGAACAAGGCTATTTGAATATACCTGAAGGAATGTTAATCGAAGCGAATGAGATTAATCAAATGGAACCCGAAAAAGTCGCTATACTTTGCACTGGTAGTCAAGGTGAACCTATGGCTGCCCTGTCTCGATTGTCTAGTGGCAACTATCGACAAGTTGATATTTTACCAGGTGACACAGTCATTTTGTCTGCATCCCCCATACCAGGAAATGAACGTAATGTTTCAC
>NZ_CAJCKK010000074.1:0-2291 GCF_903970865.1 Bacillus sp. ME78 | reverse complement strand
ACTAACGGAGAAAAATACTGGACATTAAAAAGTAAATTAAGTATGTAATTAGAAAGGTCTCTAACTGCTCTTAATCTTTTAGATTTTAATCTCGAATAATTATGAGACAAGTTTTTATTTTTTTAATACAGTTATGTATACAAAAAAGTTAGAGAATTATTTTCTCTAACTTTTATACGCTAGTATTTGAAATTAAAAAGATGGTGGGGTTACTCCAAATATAACAGTGACTTTATGCAAAGAGGTGTTTTCCCATTTATGTTTTGCATATGGTGGGATTTTAACACTATCACCTGGATTAAGAAGTAGAACCGCATCATTTAGATATAGTTTTACTTGGCCTTCCATAACAAATGCTATTTCTTCACCTTTATGTGCCATAGGCTCCATAGAAGAAGCGGTTTGAGGTAACAGATTCATTAAAGCGAATTCCAGTGATCCATCTAAATTAGGTGATAATAACTCATACGAAACATTGCCGCTTTCAGGGAAAGTTATTTTTTTTCTTTGATTAGCTCTTACAACTAATTCTTCTGTATTGGTATCTTCTAAGAAAAAATTAAATAAAGGAATATTTAATGCCATAGAAATTAGTTTTAGTGTTTGTAAGGATGGATTCGTAATTCCTTTCTCAATCTGACTTAACATGGAAGGTGTTATATCAGATAATTCAGCTAACCGTTTACTAGTTAAACCGGCACCTTTTCTAAATACCATAATTTTTTCACCAATATTAATATTGTTCATATGCGTTATCCCCTTTAAAAAAGTAAATAAAATTAAAATTAATTTTATTCACTTATACTAAACATGTTGTTAATATACTTAATTATAATAAAGTATGATTAATTTTCAAGCACCTGCATAGTTGTGAGAATAGTAAGTAAGACGAGAAATGATTGATATTTATTCTCCATACGAACTATTAAGTATGATGACCTGATTATATGATGAAATTTCTGTATAAGAATCTTGGATTGACAATAATACAATAGCGAATGGACTTGTACTTGGAATAGCATCTAGGTTTGTTGGGAAAGCAATGGAACCATTTTTAAGTGGGGCATATACAGTTGATGATAATCATTTATATAAGCTATTAAAAGAAATAGTGGGTAAAGAGGATATTTAGCTAGAACCAATAACATTAGCAGGAATGACTAGACCTGTTAAATTGCATAAAAGGAGGAGAGGCTATTTACAAAATAATGATTTAAAACATAAATTGAATCAAGGTACACAAATTGTATAGGGAACAGGAGGCAGTATGATTCCAAAAAAAGTAATGGAAGAATACTATCAAACAAGTTCTCAGTTAATTAAAAAGAAGTTTTAATAAGTAAATGACAACATATGAGTAAACACCAATGCTTTATTATAAAATTTTTTAGGAAGTGAAAACATAATGAAACCAGCTTTAACTAACATTATAATCTCTTTGATTCTTGCAGTAGGAGGAATCATTTCGCTTTTGTTTAATTTAATGGGAGGTCAAGATTGGATATGGGATTGGGTAGGCCTAGTACTAGCATATCTATCTTTAGGTATTTTAATAGGCTTATATAATAAAACTGTTGATCACAAAACATTACCTAGAATACTAAAAAGAATTTTGTTTATTTCTTTTAATGCTACAGTATTAGGAATAATAATAGGGATAACATGCCAACTATTAGGAAAGGCGAATCTTACTATAATGATGTATTATTGGTTGATAATGTTATTACTACATTTCATTACTATAATAACATTAGTTATCCTAGTATTTGCACATTCAAATAGTCAAAATTACAGCCTGCTATATACATTTATTTTGATTTTAAACATTTTCCTTACCCTAGGACCAGTATTATATCCTTTGGTTCTAACTATTATAGGAAATGGCATGAATGCTAGTGCAGGACACTAATTTTTACCTATATAGATTATTAAAATAAGTAATCCAAAATTGATATTTGTTAAGTTGAATAATTTTATAAACTAATATAATAATATAACTAAACAACATAAAGTGGAATAATAGGATAGAAAGAAGATTATAATATGAAAATTAAGCTTAAGAAAAAAAGAATTATAAGTATATTGTTGGCTATTACATTAGTAGCAATAGGGTATTACATGTTTCAATCTATTACGAATCCTAAGCTGGTAAATGCGGAAGAGGTAAACAGTGTTCAACAAGTGAGCAGTCTACCTAAAAATGAATTAAAAAAATCGATACCTAATCGTTTTGATGGTAAAGAAAGAAAAGTTGCATATTTAACTTTTGATGATGGACCAGGAAAATATAC
>NZ_CAJCKK010000073.1:0-2443 GCF_903970865.1 Bacillus sp. ME78 | reverse complement strand
CGACTTCCTTATGTTAACATCTTCGTTAGTTAATGTCAACTAAGTTTTTCATTTCATTTGTCGCTTGCGACGTTAATGTCATCGGCGACTTGTTCTATATTACACCTCTAAAGTATAATCGTCAATACGTTTTTTTAAAAACTTTATATTTTATAGATTTCATTTACGTATCTCTTCCATAGTTATATACAAGCACCCCACAGAACAATCTATGGGGTGCTCTTCTACCATAAAAACTATTGTTCTTTCGACGGCACCGAACAACTTCCATCAGCACAAGAAAGATCGCTTCCACCATCTGCTGAAAGTTCCTGTAACTTCGGTGCAGGATTCTCTTCTTCCCAAACTTGCTGAAGTGCACCAACAAAAGTTTCAAGTGGTTGTGCACCTGAAATAGCATACTTTTGATTAATAATAAAATAAGGCACTCCCGAAATTTGATATTGCTGAGCAATCGCTTCATCAATTCTAACATCATTTGCGTACGCATTTTTATCATTAATAACATTTAAAGCTTCTTGCTTATCTAAACCTGAGGCTGCAGCGATAATAGCAAGTGTATCCACATCACTTAAATTTTTCGATTCAGTGAAATATGCAAAAAGTAGATTCTCCGTAATCTCCTTTTCTTTCCCATGATTCTTTGCAAACTTCGCAAGACGATGCGCATCAAACGTATTCGTCGGCTTCATCTCATCAAAATTAAAACTTAAACCCATACTAGCTGCATGATTTCCTAGCTGTACGTTATTACGCTTAGCTTCTTCAATACTAATTCCATACTTTGATGCAAGCACTTCATTAATACTTGTTCCAGAGTAAACGGGAGTATTCGGATCCAACTCAAAACTTTTAAACTCAACTTCAACATCCTTCTTATGTGGAAATTGCTCTAAAGCCATCTCTAATCTACGTTTCCCAATATAGCAAAATGGGCATACAAAATCCGACCAAACCTCAATTTTCATATAAACACCTCATTAACATTTAGTTTTCAATCATTGTAGCACTGAGATTAAGGAATTCAAAAGTTTTTGCTCTATCTCCTTCATATAGTACATACAAAAATACACTTATAGCAGACTACCTAATTAACAAAAAAACGATAATCAAAAGGATTAACTATTATCCCTCCGATTATCGTCTATATAAATGCAACAACTTTAATTATGCCGGAATATACTTCCCTACGAACTTCCATACGGTATTCCAATATTTATTCGAATCTACTTTCTCCGCTTCTCCATGCCCAGCACCTGGAACAATTAATTTCTCTTTTTCTACTTTTGCAGCATTATATACTTCATCTAACATTTCAAAAGGAACGAATGTATCAGCATCCCCATGAATGAATAGCATAGGTGTTTTACTTTTCGCCACTTGTTTTACAGCTGAAGCTTCTTCTAAATCATATCCAGCTCTTAATTTTGTAACTGTATTTGCCGCATTCATAACAGGAAACTTCGGCAAGTGGAATAAATCTTTTAGCTGATAAGTAAATTCATCAATAACGGTTGAGTATCCACAATCTTCAATAATAACTTTAACATTAGAAGGTAAATCTTCTCCTGAAGTCATCATTACAGTTGCCCCGCCCATTGAAACACCAAATAGAGCTATTTCAGCATTAGGATCTTTCTTTAAGATTTGTTGAATCCAAATCAAAACATCTTTACGATCATGCCAGCCCATACCAACATAATCCCCTTCACTATTTCCGTGCCCACGAAGGTCTGGTGCTATGACATTATAGCCTTGTTCATAAAAGTTACGAATATATTTCGTCATTTCTGATGCTCTACCATTGTATCCATGAACCACAATTGCCCATTTATGACTAGATGATTCATTCATATATTCATAGCCTTTTAAATTCAATTTATCGAAAGAACGTATAGTTAATGTGTTAGGTTTATACTTCGATACGAAGTTCGCATTCTTTTCTTCATTTGTAGCCAATACATCTCCCGATGCATTTACCGTTTCTACTAAATGAGGATTATCTTGCAAAAATTCTTTTTCTTGTTTCGCATTCAATGCGTAGTTATAAAAATAATTCCCAACTAACATATACACGATTAATAGAAGGACTAAGACTACTATAGTAATTATACCTATCCTTTTCATATTATCTCCTTTTCTAACTTAAATCTTCTTATATTAAAGTACATCAAAAAAACAACTGTACTATTTTAACACACCAGTGAATCTTATCTTTAAGAAATAAAATAGAAAATCTTAAATTACATATCAAAAATCACGAAAGAAATCTAATGAAACTTATATAAATATGTAATTAGCTTTGAAAAGAAGTTACAAAACACAAAAAAGACGAGTCATTCTGACTCGTCTTAAAGTCGCTTGGCGACGTCCTACTCTCACAGGGACAAGGTCCCAACTACCATCGGCGCTAGAGAGCTTAACTTCCGTGTTCGGTATGGGA
>NZ_CAJCKK010000072.1:0-2462 GCF_903970865.1 Bacillus sp. ME78 | reverse complement strand
TGATGGCAGAGAGGTCACACCCGTTCCCATACCGAACACGGAAGTTAAGCTCTCTAGCGCCGATGGTAGTTGGGACCTTGTCCCTGTGAGAGTAGGACGTCGCCAAGCAAAAACCTAAGTCGTTTTGACTTAGGTTTTTTTGTGTTTATTTTTATTATTTAAAATAAAGAGGTAAGAATTACCTTTTTTTAAGAATGTAGTCGAGATGTAAAAAGAATGTTTGTGATTTTATATAAAAAGGTTATGTAAAAAGTAGCACTCTAGCTCTTTTTACATAACCTTTTGTGTTTTTAAAGGATTTTACATAAGAAAAAATCTATAATTAAGGTAGTTAACATATATTTTTGATGGGTGTGGGGGATTATGAAAGAAATATGCATGTTATTAGTGGCTGTTATATTATGGGGGACAGCTATTGCGCCAACAAAATGGGCTTTAGAATCTATCCAGCCGTTTACTTTGTTGTTTATTCGTCTTTTCTTTGCAGGTGGAATTTGTATGCTATTTTCATTTAAGCAACTACAAAAATCAGTTGTACATAAAAAAGTTCCATGGAAAAGAATGAGTTTGTTAGCTTTTACCGGTGTAGCTGGGTATTTTATGTTCACATCGTACGGTATTTCTTTAACAAGTGGATTACATGTTAGTATCATAGATGCTGCATTACCATTAGTTACAATTCTTTTTTCAGCAATCTTCTTGAAAGAGAAAATTCGATTGAATTATTGGATAGGAATTATATTGGGTGCTATAGGAGTACTCTTTATTACGATTCCATCTAAAAGTGCTGATCAAGAAGTGTCTTTAATAGGAGATATACTGATATTATTAAGTACTTTTCTATTTGCTTTCTACACGGTTTTGCTAAAACGACCAAAACAAGAACAGTATTTATCAAACGAGGTTTTTACAACATTAACTTTAATTATTGGAGCTGTTATTCTATTACCATTTGCACTGGTAGAAATTCTTTATTACGGTTTACCGAAGATTGAAACTTGGAAAACGGGACTTAGTGTAATATACCTTATTATTGGAGCAACAATTTTAGCGTATTGGTTTTGGAATAAAGCGCTAGAGAGAGTTTCAGCATCAGTAAGCGGATTATATTTAAATGCATTACCGTTAATAAGTATTGTTACTTCAATTATTCTATTAAATGAATCTTTGACATGGAGAGTAATAATGGGAGCGAGTTTAGTTTTAATTGGAGTAGGATGGGCGGATAAGCAAAAGTTATGTAATCTATTAAAAGGTAACAAGGTGGAGAATAGAGACTGTTAAACAGTATGATTTATATAATTGAAATGTTAAAAAGATACCTTATATATGAGGTATCTTTTTTATTTAGCAAAGATAATAGACTAAAATTAGTATGGATATTCTTTGCTGTATTTATATGTGTCGAAATCATTTTGAAATATTGTTTGAACAAGTTGTATACATTCAGTATCATAAAAGCTTTCAAAAGTTGGATGACGGGGAAATAAAGGATCAGTAATATCGCCTTCGCTAAAATTCCCTTTATAAATCATGGCGGGAGTTTGATGATGCCATGATGTTGAGAACTCATTTATTGGTGCGTTTTTTAATTCGAAACGCTTTTCTAATTCTTTCATTTCCTGATCAAAGTTTTCTAAGTATATATAATTGGTGACATATTCTTCTTCACCAGCTATATATTGTTGTGTGAAATGTGGGTTAATATCACTTGCGTGAGCCCCTTTCATAAATAGATAGTATAGAAATTGTTTAAATGAGATCCCTTTGGGGGAATTTTCATCTTGATATAAAAACTTTCGGATGGGTTTCCATTCGGGATTTTCCATATAAGGAGGTCCAATTAAGGATACGAAAGAACTGACTGCTCTCCTATAAGGGTTACGAACAAGTTTAAACGTTTCTTTTTGTTTTTCTCGCAACGCTACTCCTAGTCGTACACTATAAGCAGGTGTACTTTTGTATATATCATATTCATAATTATGAATGAAAGGACTATAACTTAGAGCTGTTTGCAATAAATCAATTTGGTAAAAGAACCAATTGGCAAGAGAAGTGCAACCGCTTTTTTGACTCCAAAATAGAATGATGGGAAACTTCCTATGATAGTGTGGGCTTCTTGAATGGGCGCTTATGGTGTTTAATAAAGAAGGATCGAACAAGTTCTACACTCCTTTCAGTTATTTTACTGATATGTATGAGGAATAAAGAGGGGGTATGAGAGTATTTTTCATCTTTTTTTAAAAAATGAAAGATTAATATTGACTATTATTATATAGAGGTGTAATATAGGACAAGTCGCCGATGACATTAACGTCGCAAGCGACAAACGAAATAAAAAACTTAGTTGACATTAACTAACGAAGATGTTAACATAAGGAAGTCGCAAATGAGCGACCAAGTAGTTCTTTGAAAACTGAACGAAACAAACAACGTGAAACGTCAATTTTTATTTTTAGATG
>NZ_CAJCKK010000071.1:0-2531 GCF_903970865.1 Bacillus sp. ME78 | reverse complement strand
GCAGCGGAAGTAGGAAATTTAGCTGAGCAGTCTAAAACATCTGCATTTGAAATCAATCATTTAATACAAGCCATTCAACAAGATACAAAAGATACAGTTGCTGCAATGCAAAAAGGCCAACAAAAGGCTTCGGAAGGAAAAGAAACAGCTAATAAAGCAGATCAAGCATTCTCATCCATTCTGTCGGCTATTAATAAAATCACTAGTCAAATTCAAGAAGTATCTGCAGCGACAGAAGAAATGTCTGCCGGTACAGAAGAAGTCAATGCCTCTATGTCCAGTGTTTCTGAAACTGCCGCGCAAGTAGCTAAGGAAACAACTCAAACTGTACAGTCTATCCAATCACAAGCAGCATCAATCGAGGAAATCTCGAATCAGTCTAACAAAATAAAAGAAAAAGTAGAAGCATTGTCAGCGTTAGTTTCAAAATTTATTATTGAGAGGCATCACTAAGAGCAATAAAATATATCAAATATGATGTAAAAATAAAGAAGCCCATAGTAACTTATACAAAGTACAAAGGGCTTCTTTATTGAAGGATGTTCTAAAATTCTTCGCATCATTAAACGCAATTAGTATTTAAACCAATGCGTTCACACAAGATTAAATGAATTTAGTTTTGTAAATCTATCAAATTTCATTTTGGAATTTCATGTCCCAATCAATTTCCAAAATTGGAACTAAGAACTTATTTTATAGATCAAAATGCTAAATTCTCTACAGGTACATTTCATTTAGTACCCATTTTCTTGTCACGATATTTAGACAAGAAAATGGGTACTTTTTTTAACGAAGACACCAAAGTGGGTACTTTGTAAAAATAACAAATACTAATTAAGTGTGAAATTAAAATTCAATTTTATATTATTAACAAACATATTTAAGAAGCATCTATTTCCTTGACCCATTAGGAGGACATGAAAGTCTATAGTTATGTTAATTTCTTTCGTTCTTATGTTGGTGGCCATAGGAAAGGATTTCACAAATATAAAATAAGATTGACAACGCAAGATTACAAGTGTAATATTCAGTTACGGATTACAAACGTAATCTAAGGGAGGTGTAATTTAAACGAATGAAAGAATTACCTAAAATTTCAGAAGCTGAGTTAGAAATAATGAAAGTACTGTGGTTAAAATCTCCACAAACGGCAAATGAAGTGATTGAAGAGTTGGAGAAGAAAATGGATTGGAAACCCAAAACGATTCGAACACTAATTAATCGATTAGCTCATAAAGAAGCAGTTGCTTACCATCAAGATAAAGGACGTATGTATGCTTATTATCCTTTAGTTTCACAAGATAGTTATTTACAAGTAGAAACAAAATCTTTGCTTAAACGTTTCTATGGTGCAGCATTTAAGCCCTTGCTAGTAAATTTCCTGAAAGAAGAGAAGCTGTCTTCAGAAGACATTAACGAACTTAAACGTATTCTGGATGAGAAGACTGAGGAAAACCAGAGGAAGGATAGATCATAATGATAGAAATGTTTATTAATGTCTATCTGCCTCATTTTTTCGATTGGTTGATAGAGACCTCTATTATGGCGAGTATATTAGTGGGCCTAATCTTATGTATCAAGCTCTTGTTTAGAAATAAGCTAAATCCACGCTGGCAATACATGCTATGGATCATATTAATAATAAGACTTGTATTACCTTGGTCGCCAGATAGTTCCTATAGTATCTATTCTGTTCTTACATACAAGAATGATAATGCATTCATTTCTAGCCGAAACCCTGTAGCTATTTTTCTTTCAAAAGAACGCATGCAAGAATTGAAAGGTATAGACGATACAAAGGTTCTCACAAAAGAAGATACTTATACCTCAAGTTCAACACAAACTAATCAGGCAAACAAGACACAAACACACAATAATGAAAAGCAGGATGATGAGACGGTTCCATTCTATACAATCTGTATATACATTTGGCTTACAGGTGTTATTCTTCTAAGCTTTGCTACTTTTATAATGAACAGGCGTTTATTACTTTACATAAAAAAACAACCGGTTATTACAGATGAGAAGATTGTCCAGATTTTTGAAAAGTGTAAGCAATCAATGTCTGTTCATCGAGATATCCCTCTACTTGTATCTGGAAAGGTTTCCAGTCCAACAGTGTTCGGATTTATTCGCCCGAAGTTATTATTGTCAACTGTACATATGAAAATATTAGATGAACAACAGTTAAGATATATTTTTCATCATGAATTAGCTCACATCAAACGAAGAGATGTTGGTGTGAACTGGCTTATGCATGGCTTACTCATTTTAAATTGGTTTAATCCCATTCTATGGTATGCCTACTCATGTATGCGGGAAGATCAAGAACTAGCGTGCGATGCATTAGCTCTTACATGTATAGATTCAGAGGAACAAATTGCATATGGACATACTATTATTAGTCTTTTGGAACATTATTCAGGTTATTATCAAGTACCCGGTATGGCGAATTTTAGTAAAAACAAAAGAATGTTAAAAAGGAGAATTCTAATGATTAAAAAATTCCAAAGAAAATCATATCGCTGGTC
>NZ_CAJCKK010000070.1:0-2684 GCF_903970865.1 Bacillus sp. ME78 | reverse complement strand
GTATTATACAACCATTCGCGTCTACCATTTCTAATTCAAGTAAATGATCGAGAGTTAATCCAAACGGACGAGAGAGAATACTATGTCCGCCACCTAAAGTAACACCTGCAATCCCGGGAGTAGGACAAACACCACTCGGCACAACTAATCCTTCAGCTGCAAGTGTTTCAATTAAAGAAATATTTCTCCATCCAGTCCCGATAGTTACAGTTCCATTATTGTGATCTATTTCTAATTGCTTCATTTCACTTACATCAATTACAAGACCAGCATTACTGACGGATAATGCCTCATAATTATGACGTCCAGAGCGCATGCGTATAGGAACGTTATGTAGCCTTGACCAGCGAACAGCGTTTACTACATCCTGCGTATTTTGAGCAAAAATAATGATTAACGGAAATTTGTTGAAGAATGTATTGAATTCTTCACGCGCTGAATTATAATCAGGATCATTAGGTGTAACGATACGACCAGTAAGTTCAATTTTTTGATTATTCATTTCAGTCATCTCTCCTTGACGTGAAATATTTATAATGTGGAAATACAGAACATAAAGAAGAACTGACAATACTTTATAAGTAAATGAATAAAGGAAAAGGATTATTCCAATAAAGAAAAAGGCAGTGCTACATAAGTAGCACTGCCTTTTTGTAATTATATGTATGTGCTCAAAATTTCCCCAGGTAATCCATCAATCTCACAAACTTTCTCCGATGTAAAACCTACGCTTAGTAAAATTTTGCGAGAAGGGATATAATTTGGATCGATCATTGCTTTTAGTACGTTTGCATCTGTTTGCTTCACTATTAAAGCTAGATGTTAATTTTTGATTATGTACGTACATACAATGTGTAATTAAGTGAATGATTAACATAGTAATTACAGAAAAGGGTGAATGAAGCATATGAATCAATTTGAGCAAATGATGTACGTTGGTGTCATCATGTCTATTGTACTATCCGTAATGATTTTAGGGTCCTTATATTATAATCCTCGACTTTCATTAACTGATTATCCGAAAGATATTCAAAAAGTAGTTTTTCCAAAATCGATTCATGAAAAAAAGCAAACCATTTACTTTAATATTGTATACAATGCTATTCTTTTCGGTTGTCCTTTCGTTTCTACATATATATTACATAAGCATGAAAAATTAATGTATATGGATGCTTATTTACACACTTTTGGTATTTTAATGATTTTCAATTTAGTAGATTTACTTATAATTGATTGGCTAATTTTTTGCTGGATTACTCCAAGGTTTGTTGTGATTCCTAGTACGGAAGGTATGAAAGGATATAAAGATTATAAGTTTCATTTAAGAGGGGCTATAGTCGCTACTCAAATTTTAGCAATCGTAAGTTTATTTTTGGCGGGAATTGCCACAACTATGTAGTGTGAAGAAGGGCATGGAGCTTTTATAAAAGATAAGGAGATTTATAATATATAGAATTAGAAATGAGAATTTGATAGTATTGGAGTAAGGGGTTTTAATAACAGTATATTAAACAATATTAATATACTGTTGCAAATGTTTTGATATTATGTAAAATTATACAATTTTGCAGAGGCATTTGATAAAATTCAAAAAAATATAATGGAGGCTAATATGAAAAAAGTAATTGGCGCAGCAACAGCAACTATTTTTGGATTGGGGGCGTTTACCACAACTGCTACCGCAGAAACAATCGTAACAGCAGATGTACTTAACGTACGTGAAAAACCGACTACAGAATCAAAAGTGGTCGAAAAAGTAAAGAATGGGCAAGAGTTAAAAGTCATTAATACCGAAGATGGCTGGTCAAAAATTGAGTTAAATGGTAAGGAAGTATTTGTAAGTTCGGAGTTTACAAAAGATGTGTATCATGTAACGGCGAATTTGTTAAATGTACGTACTGAAGCAAACACAGATTCAGAAATTCTTGGCAGACTAAAAAAAGATGATGTAATTGAATCAACGCATCAAGTAAAAGACGGATGGCTGCAATTTGAGTATAAAGGAAAAACAGCTTATGCAAACGTTTCTTTCCTATCAAGTACAGCACCAACTGAAAAGAAAACCGAAGAGAAAACGAAGCAAGTAGCGAAAGTACAAAAATCAGTTAAAGAAAAGAAAGAAGTAAAGACGCAGAAAGTAGCAAAAACGAAAGAAACAACGAAAGCACAAGAAATAGTAAAGCCTAAAGAAGAGGCAAAAATCAAAGAAGAAGTAAAAGTTAAAGAAGAACCGAAAGTGCAAGAAATAGTAAAGCCTAAAGAAGAAGAAAAAGTTAAGGAAGAACCGAAAGCGCAAGAAGTAACAAAGCCTAAAGAAGAAGAAAAAGTTAAGGAAGAAGAGAAAGCGCAAGAAATAGTAAAGCCTAAAGAAGAAGTAAAAGTTAAAGAAGAAGAGAAAGCGCAAGAAATAGTAAAGCCTAAAGAAGAAGTAAAAGTTAAAGAAGAAGAGAAAGTGCAAGAAATAGCAAAGGCTAAAGAAGAAGAGAGAGCAAGAGAAATAGCAAAGGCTAAAGAAGAAGAGAGAGCAAGAGAAATAGCAAAGGCTAAAGAAGAAGAGAGAGCAAGAGAAATAGCAAAGGCTAAAGAAGAAGAAAAAGCAAGAGAAATAGCAAAGGCTAAAGAAGAAGAAAAAGCAAGAGAAATAGCAAAGGCTAAAGAAGAAGAAAAAGCAAGAGAAATAGCAA
>NZ_CAJCKK010000069.1:0-2806 GCF_903970865.1 Bacillus sp. ME78 | reverse complement strand
ACCCATAAAAATTCGATATGAAGGTGATAAAAATACATCGTACCTGTTACGCCACCAAAAATTTTTCCTTCTTCATTTTTTACTACGAGGCGTACTTCTTCCATCGTCTGTCTTGCCTCATCTGTTAAGATGGACATATTATATTGAATAACTTTATTTTTAATATATTCTCCTTCAGTGCGTGTACCGTTCTTTATATGTTTCATTTATATTGCTTCCTTTCAGCTTAGTAATCTACATTTTATTTTTTCTCTTTAAAATACTAATACATACGAATCCACCATATGTAACAAAGCATGAAAAGCCAATTATACCTGGTACAGAGACATATCCTACCCTTATGTAACTTATAACCGCAAAACAAACGATAGACAATAAAATAGATGGCCAAAATATAAGAGCTGTTTTTCTTCTTCCTCGTTTCGATGTACTTTCTTTCTCTCCAGAAACACGTGTGCTAAAAAGCAATACAATACAATACAAATAAGGATCGCTGTAAAGTAAATTGTATCTAATGACAAATCGTGATCATATAGTGCGATTCCAACTTCAAGAGCAATAATCGTTAAAATTAAAATAATGATTGTTGAAGTCTTTAAGTTTCTTTTCAACCGCTCACTCCTAGCATGTTTTCACTATATTCTTTGTATATGTACTTTAAAACTACTGCAAAAGCTTCATCTACCTCTTTATTTTCACGGCGATTCGGTAAATCTTTTCCCCCCATCACATAAAGAAGCAGAAATTCGTTAAACATTCCTATTATACCAATAAATTCAATATCGAATATAAAAAAACTTTTCGGCAGCTCATATCAGCTATTTAAATAAGAAAAAGGTAGCATGCATTTTTTCTTGCTACCGAAAAATATTTATTCTTCTATAGGATTTTCAGGACCGTTAAGTTCCAGCTGATAAAAAGTTAAATCTAGCCATTTATTAAACTTATAACCAGATTTTTTTATTGTCCCTGCATGAACAAATCCATAGTTTTGATGCAAGGCAATACTTTTTTCATTCTCTGCATCAATTCCAGCAATTAAGGTCATATACTCTCTTTCCTTCGCAATTTTGATTAATTCTTTCATTAATGAAGACCCAATGCCATTTTTTCTATATGCCTTATCTACATACACAGAATGTTCAACTGAATATTTATAAGCAGGCCACGCTCTAAATGGGCCGAATGTCGCAAACCCTACTACTTTATTATCTAATTCATATACGAAAATGGGATACCCTTCAGCCTTTTTTTGTTCATACCAATCTATTCTATTTTCAAGGGTTACAGGTTTATACGCATATACAGCTGTTGTATAAAGTATCGCATCGTTATAAATATCTAAAATGTATGCTAAATCTCTTTTCGTTGCTTCCCTTATCATTATTTTCTTCCTTTCATCATGTTCATCTTATTTCACTATTTTTTTAATAGTTTTATTTTATCGAAATTTCCGTTTTTTATCTACATACGAATACTAGCTTTTCGGAAACCATCAAATATATTTATTGCAGCAGATAACATATAAAAGAAAATTCCTCCCCCAATGAGCCACGTTTTAAACTCCTCTGGGGAAATAGTAAATGCATTTGCCAAATACGTAATAAATCCTGCGTTAAATAAATGTGGATTTACTACAATTACAATGAATACTATCGTCCCAGCTACTTGAAGAATAGCATTTCCAATCGCCAATCTTTGCGTCCATTGTCCTTGCACTAATTTATAAAGGGATATACCTATTTCAAAAACGATCATAATTACAATGATTGGCCAGTACTGCAGTAAAACATCTTGATTAAAAGTTGGCGAGACAAACTTCAGTCCATTTGCCGTACCATGATATACGCCAACAAGATGATTCGCATAAAAGTAAAGTGTAGCCCAAACTGCTGTCCACATTAAACCTCCAAAAACTTCAAACTTCGAGATTGCTTTTTTCTTTGGGATATACGAGATGTTTTTCAAATCATCTGGTGTCCATTTTTTAAAACTTGTCGTCAACGGCTGAATACCTTTGTCTTTATCTGTTCTTTCTAAAATAACAAACACAAGTGTCAACCAGAAAAATACATGAAGACCCACTTCAAAAATTTCCCCAATACCTTTACCTATCAATTGTAAAATAACATTTAATGCTGCTTGATCACCACTATAGCCTATAAAATTTTCTGCAACCATTGAAATGAGCGCAATAACAGCTGCAATTGGTATAATCATTTTTAATAGCGTCGTATATACATCAAAATAACGTGGTCCAATTAAATGCATTGGTCTATCCAAGTACCCATTAGCCAATGAAACTGGACTTCCCAATTTTTCGAGTACACTCTTCACATCTTCCTCATTATAATCGTCTGGTAACATATCCTCTATTGTTGACCGTAGTTCAAGTGTAATATCTTCACGATTTTGTTCAGGCAATCTCTTCGCAACTTCATGGACATACATATCAATCAAACTCATTTTTGTCCTCCTCCTTTAATAAGTTATAAAGTTCTTTCGAATCCTTTACCCACTGCTTTTTCAATTGTAAAAATATCTCTAATCCATATTCACTTAAAACATAATACTTACGAGGTCTACTCTCTGTTTTATCCCAACTACTCGTCACTAACTCCTGCTTTTCTAATCGGCGAAGTAGTGGATATAAAGTACTTTGATCAATTGTAATCCCTGATATCTTTCCATTCACACTTACCCGGAACAAAATTTTGCAGCTATTGACTGTTATACTTGCGGTACAACCGTTGAACCACAAATAACGATTGATTATATCGTAAATATATTAAAACCGGAACGGATG
>NZ_CAJCKK010000068.1:0-3022 GCF_903970865.1 Bacillus sp. ME78 | reverse complement strand
GCAGCGGAAGTAGGAAATTTAGCTGAGCAGTCTAAAACATCTGCATTTGAAATCAATCATTTAATACAAGCCATTCAACAAGATACAAAAGATACAGTTGCTGCAATGCAAAAAGGCCAACAAAAAGCTTCGGAGGGAAAAGAAACAGCTAATAAAGCAGATCAAGCATTCTGTCGGCTATTAATAAAATCACTAGTCAAATTCAAGAAGTATCTGCAGCGACAGAAGAAATGTCTGCCGGTACAGAAGAAGTCAATGCCTCTATGTCCAGTGTTTCTGAAACTGCCACGCAAGTAGCTAAGGAAACAACTCAAACTGTACAGTCTATCCAATCACAAGCAGCATCAATCGAGGAAATATCGAATCAGTCTAACAAAATAAAAGAAAAAGTAGAAGCATTGTCAGTGTTAGTTTCAAAATTTATTATTGAGAAGCATCACTAAGAGCAATAAAATATATCAAATATGATGTGAAATTAAAGAAGTCCATAGTAACTTATACAAAGTACAAAGGGCTTCTTTATTGAAGGATGTTCTAAAATTCTTCACATCATTAAACACAATTAGTATTTAAACCAATGCGTTCACACAAGATTAAATGAATTTAGTTTTGTAAATCTATCAAATTTCATTTTGGAATTTCATGTCCCAATCAATTTCCAAAAGTGGAACTAAGAACTTATTTTATAGATTAAAATGCTAAATTATCTACAGGTACATTTCATTTAGTACCCATTTTCTTGTCTCGATATTTAGACAAGAAAATGGTACTTTTTTAAACGAAGACACCAAAGTGGGTACTTTGTAAAAATAGCAAATACTAATTATGTGTGAAGTTAAAATTTAATTTTATATTATTTACAAACATATTTATGAGCATCTATTTTCTTGTCTCATTAGGAGGACATGAAAGTCTATACTTATGCTAATTTCTTTCATTCTTATGTTGATGGGCATAGGAAAGGATTTCACAAACATAAAATAAGATTGACAACGTAAGATTACAAGTGTAATATTCAATTACGGATTACAAACGTAATCCGAGGGAGGTGTAATATAAACTAATGAAAGAATTACCTAAAATTTCAGAAGCTGAGTTAGAAGTAATGAAAGTACTATGGTCAAAATCTCCACAAACGGCAAATGAAGTGATTGAAGAGTTGGAGAAGAAAATGGATTGGAAACCCAAAACGATTCGAACACTAATTAATCGATTAGTTCACAAAGAAGCAGTGGCTTACCATCAAGATAAAGGGCGTTTGTACTCTTATTATCCTTTGGTATCGCAAGATAGTTATTTACAAGTAGAAACAAAATCTTTGCTTAAACGTTTCTATGGTGCAGCATTTAAGCCTTTACTGGTAAATTTCTTGAAAGAAGAAAGGCTGTCTTCAGAAGACATTAACGAGCTTAAACGTATCCTTGATGAGAAAACTGAGGAAAATCAGAGGAAGGATAGATCATAATGATAGAAATGTTTATAAATGTCTATCTGCCTCATTTTTTTGATTGGTTGATAGAGACCTCTATTATGGCTAGTATATTAGTAGTCCTAATCTTATGTATCAAGGTCTTGTTTAGAAATAAATTAACTCCACGTTGGCAATACATGCTATGGATGATATTAATTATAAGACTTGTTTTACCTTGGTCGCCAGATAGTTCCTATAGTATTTATTCTGTTCTTACTTACAAGAATGATGATGCATTCCTTTCTAGCCAAAACCCCGTAGCTATTTTTCTTTCAAAAGAACACATGGAAGATTTGAAAGGTATAGACGAAACAAAGGTTCTCACAAAAGAAAATACTTCTACCTCAAGTTCAACACAAACTAATCAGGCAAACAAGACACAAACACACAGTAATGAAAAGCAGGATGGTGAGACGGTTCCATTCTATACAATCTGTATATACATTTGGCTTACTGGCGTTATCCTTCTAAGTGTTGCTACATTTATTATGAACAGGCGTTTATTACTTTACATAAAAAAACAACCTGTTATTACAGATGAAAAGATTGTCCAGATTTTTGAAGAGTGTAAGCAATCTATGTCTGTTCGACAAGAGATCCCTCTACTTGTATCTGGAAAGGTTTCCAGTCCAACAGTGTTCGGATTTATTCGGCCTAAGTTGCTGTTGTCAACTGTACATATGGAAATATTAGAAGAACAACAATTACGGTATATTTTTCATCATGAATTAGCTCACATCAAGCGAAGAGATGTTGGTGTGAACTGGCTAATGCATGGCTTACTCATTTTAAATTGGTTTAATCCTATTCTTTGGTATGCCTACTCATGTATGCGGGAAGATCAAGAACTAGCATGCGATGCATTAGCTCTTACATGTATTAATTCAGAGGAACAAATTGCGTATGGCCATACTATTATTAGCCTTTTGGAACATTATTCAGGTTATTATCAAGTACCCGGTATGGCGAATTTTAGTAAAAACAAAAGAATGTTAAAAAGGAGAATTCTAATGATTAAAAAATTCCAAAGAAAATCATATCGCTGGTCTGCGCTAGGAGCTGTGGCAGTTATTGCAGTATCATCTGTGTCCTTATTAAATGCTCGTGCTGATATGCCAACTAACTCTAAGAAACAACAAATAGAAGAGAAAAATAGTATGAAAGAATTAAAAACACAACCCGATAACTCTTTGCAGCAAATAGTTGAAAAAATGATTGGTACAAAAGAACAGGCAGAAGCAGAATTTTTAATTACCGAAGGAGAGTACAATATTTTCCTTACAGAACTTGGAGTGGCGCGAAAGCTGTTTACGAAAGAAGAATTTAAACGGTTTATTGAATTAGAAACAGAGTCATATACTTTGAGTAAAAAAATAAGGTTAGTGGGGAATCCTGACAAATTAGACCCAGAGGAACAGAACAAATTTAAGGAAAATGAAAAAGAAATTGAACCATTTAGAAGGAAAATTTATTCGGATTTTAGATTAACTAAAAAGGAAGCACAGAAGTATCTTGATTTTCAAATTAAGACACCACCTGTTGTAGTAAATG
>NZ_CAJCKK010000067.1:0-3067 GCF_903970865.1 Bacillus sp. ME78 | reverse complement strand
CATATTATATGGTTAAGTCCTCGATCTATTAGTATTCGTCAGCTCCACATGTCACCATGCTTCCACCTCGAACCTATCAACCTGATCATCTTTCAGGGATCTTACTAGCTTACGCTATGGGAAATCTCATCTTGAGGGGGGCTTCATGCTTAGATGCTTTCAGCACTTATCCCTTCCGCACATAGCTACCCAGCTATGCCCTTGGCAGAACAACTGGTACACCAGCGGTGCGTCCATCCCGGTCCTCTCGTACTAAGGACAGCTCCTCTCAAATTTCCTACGCCCACGACGGATAGGGACCGAACTGTCTCACGACGTTCTGAACCCAGCTCGCGTACCGCTTTAATGGGCGAACAGCCCAACCCTTGGGACCGACTACAGCCCCAGGATGCGATGAGCCGACATCGAGGTGCCAAACCTCCCCGTCGATGTGGACTCTTGGGGGAGATAAGCCTGTTATCCCCGGGGTAGCTTTTATCCGTTGAGCGATGGCCCTTCCATGCGGAACCACCGGATCACTAAGCCCGACTTTCGTCCCTGCTCGACTTGTAGGTCTCGCAGTCAAGCTCCCTTATGCCTTTGCACTCTACGAATGATTTCCAACCATTCTGAGGGAACCTTTGGGCGCCTCCGTTACACTTTAGGAGGCGACCGCCCCAGTCAAACTGCCCACCTGACACTGTCTCCCGGGTCGATAAGACCCGTAGGTTAGAATTTCAATACAGTCAGGGCGGTATCCCACCAGCGCCTCCACCGAAGCTAGCGCTCCGGTTTCAATGGCTCCCGCCTATCCTGTACAAACTGTACCAAAATTCAATATCAGGCTACAGTAAAGCTCCACGGGGTCTTTCCGTCCTGTCGCGGGTAACCTGCATCTTCACAGGTACTATAATTTCACCGAGTCTCTGGTTGAGACAGTGCCCAAATCGTTACACCTTTCGTGCGGGTCGGAACTTACCCGACAAGGAATTTCGCTACCTTAGGACCGTTATAGTTACGGCCGCCGTTTACTGGGGCTTCAGTTCAGAGCTTCGCTTACGCTAACCCCTCTCCTTAACCTTCCAGCACCGGGCAGGTGTCACCCCCTATACTTCGCCTTACGGCTTCGCAGAGAGCTGTGTTTTTGCTAAACAGTCGCTTGGGCCTATTCACTGCGGCTTTCCGTTAAGAAAGCACCCCTTCTCCCGAAGTTACGGGGTCATTTTGCCGAGTTCCTTAACCAGAGTTCTCTCGCACACCTTAGGATTCTCTCCTCGCCTACCTGTGTCGGTTTGCGGTACAGGCACCTTTTATCTCGCTAGAAGCTTTTCTTGGCAGCGGGGAATCAAAGACTTCGCTCCATAAGGAGCTTCCCCATCACAGCTCAGCCTTCAC
Source organism: Bacillus sp. ME78 (assembly GCF_903970865.1). Classification (NCBI taxonomy): domain Bacteria; kingdom Bacillati; phylum Bacillota; class Bacilli; order Caryophanales; family Bacillaceae; genus Bacillus; species Bacillus sp. ME78. Next base: position 1,693 of record NZ_CAJCKK010000067.1, on the reverse strand, counting down.
GATAAGCGGATTTGCCTACTTATCAGCCTAACTGCTTGGACGTGCACAACCAATCGCACGCTTCTTCTATCCTTCTGCGTCCCTCCATTGCTCAAACGATAAAGAGGTGGTACAGGAATATCAACCTGTTGTCCATCGCCTACGCCTGTCGGCCTCGGCTTAGGTCCTGACTAACCCTGAGCGGACGAGCCTTCCTCAGGAAACCTTAGGCATTCGGTGGACGGGATTCTCACCCGTCTTTCGCTACTCATACCGGCATTCTCACTTCTAAGCGCTCCACCAGTCCTTCCGGTCTGACTTCACTGCACTTAGAACGCTCCCCTACCACTGATACCATTGGTATCAATTCGCAGCTTCGGTGGTGTATTTAGCCCCGGTACATTTTCGGCGCAGAGTCACTCGACTAGTGAGCTATTACGCACTCTTTAAATGGTGGCTGCTTCTAAGCCAACATCCTAGTTGTCTAAGCAACTCCACATCCTTTTCCACTTAATACACACTTTGGGACCTTAGCTGGCGATCTGGGCTGTTTCCCTCTTGACTACGGATCTTATCACTCGCAGTCTGACTCCTAAGGATAAGTCATTGGCATTCGGAGTTTGACTGAATTCGGTAATCCGATGAGGACCCCTAGTTCAATCAGTGCTCTACCTCCAAGACTCTTACACTTAAGGCTAGCCCTAAAGCTATTTCGGGGAGAACCAGCTATCTCCAGGTTCGATTGGAATTTCTCCGCTACCCACACCTCATCCCCGCACTTTTCAACGTGCGTGGGTTCGGGCCTCCATTCAGTGTTACCTGAACTTCACCCTGGACATGGGTAGATCACCTGGTTTCGGGTCTACGACCACGTACTAAACGCCCTATTCAGACTCGCTTTCGCTGCGGCTCCGCCTCTTCAGCTTAACCTCGCACGGGATCGTAACTCGCCGGTTCATTCTACAAAAGGCACGCCATCACCCATTAACGGGCTCTGACTATTTGTAGGCACACGGTTTCAGGATCTCTTTCACTCCCCTTCCGGGGTGCTTTTCACCTTTCCCTCACGGTACTGGTTCACTATCGATCACTAGGGAGTATTTAGCCTTGGGAGATGGTCCTCCCAGATTCCGACGGAATTTCACGTGTTCCGCCGTACTCAGGATACATTCAAGAGAGAACGAAGTTTCGACTACGGGGTTGTTACCCTCTACGACGGACCTTTCCAGGTCGCTTCGTCTACCTCGTTCCTTTGTAACTCCGTATAGAATGTCCTACAACCCCAAGAGGCAAGCCTCTTGGTTTGGGCTATGTTCCGTTTCGCTCGCCGCTACTCAGGAAATCGCATTTGCTTTCTCTTCCTCCAGGTACTTAGATGTTTCAGTTCCCTGGGTCTGTCTTCCATACCCTATGTATTCAGGTAAGGATACCATACCATTACGTATAGTGGGTTTCCCCATTCGGAAATCTTCGGATCAAAGCTTACTTACAGCTCCCCGAAGCATATCGGCGTTAGTCCCGTCCTTCATCGACTCCTAGTGTCAAGGCATCCACCGTGCGCCCTTTCTAACTTAACCAAACTAAAATTAAAAAAATATGAGCTACACTGTTATCTAGTTTTCAAAGAACATACATTTATATATGAGAGATAGTTCTCTCAAAACTGAACAAAACGAAACACGGAAACTTATATTGATGAACAGCGTTCATCAAT
>NZ_CAJCKK010000066.1:0-3102 GCF_903970865.1 Bacillus sp. ME78 | reverse complement strand
GCATCCAATATACTGGAGCTGCATAATAATCAAGATTTGGATAAATTCCTTTTTCTTTTTCCATAATCTTTTCTCCAGCTTCACACATTTCATATAGTGTATAATCACCTTTTACATCACATAACTGTTTTAAAGCTTCCTTCATCATAAGTGCTCTTGGATCCATCTTCTTCATATAAACACGGTGTCCAAAGCCCATAATTTTTTCTTTGTTATATAATTTCTTCTGTAATAACTCTTCAAATTTCTCAACATTACCAGCTTCTAAAAGCATGTACATAACCGCTTCATTTGCACCGCCATGTAAACTTCCTTTTAAAGATGCAACTGCACCTGTTAAAGCACCGTATAAATCTGATTGTGTTGATGCAATAACGCGAGCTGTAAATGTAGAGTTTGGCATTTCATGCTCACTATATAAAACAAGGGAACGATCAAAGATCTTTTCCTCAAGTTCAGTTGGTTTTTTACCAGTTAACATATAGAAGAAATTCGCACTATAAGATAATTCTTTAAGAGGTTCAATTGGCTCCTCATTATTTAAAATATGATAGCTATTCGCTACAATGTTTGGCACTTTACTTAACAGCTTGTACCCTCGGCTTTTATTCACTTCTAACGAGCGGTTTTCGATATCATTATCGTAACCAGCTAACGCTGACACACCTGTACGTAATCCATCCATGGGATGCGTCTCTTTAGGCAATGCCTTTAGTACGTTGAATACACCTTCTGGTACTGCATATTCTTCTTTTAATTTCTTTTCAAGTGTTGCTTTTTCATCTTCATTCGGTAGGTGTTCCTCCAATAAAAGGTGCACAATGTCTAAATACTCTTTTGTTTTTGAGAGTTCGATTAAGTCATACCCTTGAATTACAATTTCACCTTTTACTGTGTCAAGAAACGAGATTTTCGTCTCCGCTGCCACTATACCATCTAATCCCGGGGAAAATTTTTCTTCAGCTTTCATCATTATTTCCTCCAATCCTAATAGATCTTCGTGCACATAACTGTAAGCCTTTACAATATTGTGAAACTACATTTCTATTTCAATGTATCAGAGTTTTTAGAAGATTTCAATTTATTTTATAATGATAAGTTTCCTACACTTTTCTTACTGTAACAATACAATTTTTTGAAAATAATTCTTATATTTTATAAAGAAAGAATAGACTTCTTTGCGTATTTTCAAAAACAAGATATAAAGATTTTTCATATAACACCGCCAAATATACAATTATTCTAATTTTATTTGAGAAATAAAAAAAACGAGCTGTACATAAATACAGCTCGTTACTATATGATATTTATTTCACTATCTCTTAAATATAATTTTTATATAAAACTTATTCATTTTTAATAAAGTTATTATTTTACATAATTAAATTGAATTTCTTCCATCTCCTCATGATAACTTACAAATAAATCATAGTTTTGAAAATACCAAAGATCATCAGAATCTACAAAAAATATAATACCTTCCTTCTCAACTGACACTATTTCCCCCTCTGGTTTCTCAGCAACAACCCCTAAAGAATATCCGGGCTGAATTGAACTATCCCCTCCGTACCTTACAGTAAAACGTACAGATTCACCGTGCTTTATACGTAATTCTTCCTGGAACCATTGCAGAGCTTTACGATCAATTGAAATTTTCATCTTTATTCCTCCAGTTTACGCAAACTCTTTTTTTCCTAATCGTTGTTTTACAAAGAAGACGAAAATAATTAAGGCTATTAATGCCGAAATTGCACTCCCTGAAAATAAAATACGATAACCAAACATTTGTGAAACAACTCCAAGTAAAATAGCACCTAACCCGATTCCTAAATCAAACGCTGTAAAAAATGAAGCATTTGCAACTCCTCTTTTACTCGGATCAACAATTGTAAGCATTGCCGCTTGCAAAGCTGGCTGCGCTGATCCAAATCCAATACCGTATAATGTTGCTGCGATAATTACACCTAACAAACCATTTGAAATAGTTAAAACAACTATAGCTAAAATAGTAATACATAATGCTGGGAGTATGATGAATACTTCTCCATACTTATCTAATAGTTTCCCTGAAATTGGTCTTACAATTGTTAATGCAATTGCATATACAAGAAAGAAAGTTCCCGGGTTTACATGAATTGATGATGCAAATAACGGTAAAAAGGTTGTTATTCCTCCATATGCAAACGATAAAAAGAATACTACAATCGTGATTGTTAATACGGATTTCTCAAATAGCTGAATTTTCCCTTTTTCTTTTTGTGGCGTAAATGGCATCTTCGTTATTAGTGATAATACGACTGCCATAAAAGATAACAACGTCGCTAATAAAAACAGACCATGAAATGAATAATTTTGCACAACCCATAATCCAATCATAGGTCCGATCGCCATTGCAATTGTCATCGCCATCCCGTACCAACCCATACCTTCACCGCGGCGTGAATCTGGAATAATATCCGTTATTGCTGTTCCAACAGCTGTTGTAGAAACAGCCCATGTTACTCCGTGAATAACACGTAAAACAGCTAAAAGGACAATAGTCGATGCTATATTATAGGAATACATCGTTAATCCAAAAAAGATGAGTCCGAAAATAATAAAGGATCTTCTACCATATTGATCTAACATTCCTCCAATAATCGGTCGTATTACAACAGCAGCTATTGTAAACATTCCCATCATGAGTCCAACTTGCGATTCATTGCCACCTATCTCTTTAATAAAGAGCGGGAGCGTTGGAACAAGTAAATAAAATCCTGTAAATAAAAATAACATTGCGAAAGTCATTTGAATAAATGATTTCGTCCATAATCGTTCCATAAAAATACCTCCATACACTCGTAAAATATTACGATTAACACCCTCATTGTACATTTTATTGATCTCTTTTCCCTCCGCAAATAGACGTATCTTTTCATATTAAATAGTCCACCATCAGCTTACATTAGTCTTAAGACTTTGTACGCATGTTTTAAACGAAAGTCCTATATATGTACCTTTATACGTGTGAAAAGAATATACTAATTTATTATCACAACTTAGGAGTGATTATTTTATGTGGGTATTATCATCAAGAGTAACTGTCGCGGTTCCTTCGATACC
>NZ_CAJCKK010000065.1:0-3291 GCF_903970865.1 Bacillus sp. ME78 | reverse complement strand
CTCTACATAAAAGAATTTGAAAATGTAGAGCACTTTAAAATAGAATTAGAAAAATATATAGATTATTATAATACGAAACGGATTAAGGCAAAATTAAAAATGAGCCCGGTACAATACCGGACTCATTTTTATCAAGCTGCCTAATGAAATAACCGTGTCTAACTTTTAGGGGTCACTTCAAAACTCGCTCTTTTTTTGTTATGTACAATAATTCATTACTATTCTAATTCAATTGAAACATTTTTTTGTGGTACAAATGTAGAAATTGCATGTTTATAAATAAGCTGTTGCTTACCTTCTGTTTCCAGCAGGACTGTAAAATTATCAAATCCTTTAATTAGTCCACGAAGCTGGAAACCATTTAATAAGTACAGCGTAACAAACGTATTTTCTTTACGGAGTTGATTTAAAAACTGATCTTGAATATTGATTGATTGCTTCATGTCGAATCCTCCTCTTTTTCTCTACTTACTATTATTCGACTTTACTTGTAACTTTCCTTCTATGTATCGTAAAATTTCTGACGTTTTTTCACCGTCTGTAACATCAAACCACGTGACATCCATTTTATTACGGAACCACGTTAATTGACGCTTTGCATAACGACGCGAATTCGTCTTTAATTGTGATACCGCATCTTCTAAAGGGGCTCGATTCTCAAAATAATCATAGATTTCTTTATATCCAATTGCTTGAATAGATTGACAATCTCGTATCCCTCTATTATACAGACCTTCTACTTCCTCTAATAGGCCTTGTTCCATCATCAAATCCACTCGTAAGTTAATGCGATCGTATAGCATTTCTCGATCCATTGTCAAGCCAATTAATGAAACATCATAGAGTAACTCTTTTTCTTGTTTCTCAATTTGGTCACTCATTTTTTCACCCGTCGTGTGGAAAATTTCTAACGCCCGAATGACACGTCGTACATTATTTGCATGAATACGCTCCGCACTTTCCGGATCTACTTCTTGCAATTTTTTATGTACATATTCCACACCGCGTTCTAAAGCTAACTTTTCCATTTGCTCTCGGTATATCACATCACCAGCATCATCTGTAAACTGATAATCGAATAAAACAGATTGTATATAAAGACCGGTCCCACCAACTATAATTGGTAATTTACCACGTTCTGTAATTTCTCGAATATGTTTGCGAACACGTTCTTGAAATTCCGCGACAGAAAATGAATCTTCCGGATTTTTTATATCGACCATATAATGTGGAATTCCGTCCATCTCTGCTTGTGTTACCTTTGCAGTTCCAATATCCATCGTTCGATAGATTTGCATGGAATCACCACTAATAATTTCACCGTTCAACGCTTTGGCAAGATCGATACTTAACTTCGTCTTTCCAACAGCTGTTGGTCCAATGATGACAGCAACTTTTTCACGTTGCACTTCTCCCATAGCATTCAACTCTCTTTATGTAATATACTCCATCTATTGATTATACCCAATCTTACCAATTTTAACGGCATGATTGCAAGTTCTTTCATTTCGGTACATGAAATTACATATAAAAAAGAACATAGTTTGTCCAATTCTGCATATACATGATAAAAATCGTTTCGAGAGGATGAGTTAACTATGAAACAATCCACCATCAATTTTTCATCTTTGACAAAAGACCTCATTTTAGCTACTTCTACAAAAGAAAAAAATTGTTCACAAGAGGAATTATACTTCGCCCTAAATTGTTTACTACGGGCTTTTCATTCTACTCTCCATGAAACAACATCACATCCAGAAAATAAAAATACAGAATATATACAAACACAATTTTGCAGTGCATATAAAATTATTACAGGTAAAACTATTTATCCCTTTCAATAATCCATAAAAAGCGGCTGCTTACATAATTTCAAGCAACCGCTTTTTATATTAATATCGATAACCTATTGTATAACTTTCACTTTTACAGATTTGCGCCCCCAGCTATTAGCACTACCATCTGAACCGACTAATACATCAATACGATTTCCTTTAATCGCACCACCAGTGTCTCCAGCAATCGCTTCTCCATATCCTTCTACCCATACTTTTGATCCAAGCGGAATTACTTTCGGATCAACAGCAATTACTTTCATATTTGGATTTGCTGTTAAATCATGCCCCATTGCAGTTAATACACGACCACCATACGAACCATTCTCACTCGGATCTGCTGTATATGCCGTCGCTTCTACTGTAATTTCACGACCACCAGTAGGCGCACTTGTTTCAGTAGATTTCGCAACTGGTTTTGCAGCCGGCTTTTCTTTTACCACAGGTTTACTTGATTCTACATTCTTAATAGAATCGTTACTCTTAACAGACTCTTTATTCTTAACTGCTGTATTATTTTTAACCGGCGCTTCTTCTTGAGCTACAACCTCTTTCTTTTCAATTACAGGTGCCGTTCCTGTTAAAAATGGCACGTGAACATATCCGACTTTTCCATTGTAGTCGAATTGTAACCATTCATTTTGAACTTGATTCGTCGTTTCAATCACATCATTTTTATTAAGTTTACCTAAAATTTCAGAATCAGTATTCGCTCCAGCACGAACATTTAATACGCCCGCCGTTACATAATATGTGCTCTTTGTAAAATCAGCACTTACAAACGCTTCCTTACCGTTTAACTTAATTTTTGTCCATCCATTCTCTGTATTTATAACATCTAGTGTATTCCCACTTAACACTTTACCTACAAGCTTTGACTCTACATTTGGGTTTTCTCTAACATTTAATACGTCTGTTGTTACAATTGTTTCCGCTTTAGCAGAACCCGCAAAAATCCCAAGACCAAAAACTGCTGCTGTTGCTATACTTAATAATTTTTTCATGAATAGCCTCCATTTGCTTTGTTTTCGTATTTTCATTATAGCAACAGATTTTTAGAATTTTTAGAAATCACACAATTACAAAGCATTCGTAATATACAATTAACGAGTTGTAACATAAATTTCCATATTAATAAAATGTATTTCTCATACAATCTCCAGTGGTTTTCATATATTTTTCATATACGAGCACAAGAACTTTTTTCCAGAAAAAATTACAGTATTACTTTTTTGTTACAAAAAATTCACAATTCGTTACATCTTTTACCAAAAAACATCAATATTCCATTGTTAACTTATTTTTTTGTAATAAAAAGAGAGCAGCTACTAATGAACTGCACCCCAATTGTTAGACACAGTCTAACAATTGGAGGTGCAGTTTTTCTATGGCTAAATTTACAGCTGATGAAAAAATACAAATCGTTCTACGTTATTTGAACGGAAATGAAAGTTAT
>NZ_CAJCKK010000064.1:0-3454 GCF_903970865.1 Bacillus sp. ME78 | reverse complement strand
GTATTTATATTGTGACATTTACTCCCCACATACAGATGGGGTTTTCACACGTTCTTACACTGTTTCGTTAATTGCGTTAATACTCCAATTCGCTAATTCGCACTACTTTTGTACAGAGGAGGATATCGAAGAAATAAAAAATAAACTCATTACTTACACAAACTTAGAAACAGATTTTCGGGGCTATATCGAAAATAAAGGATGGGCTCATTGTCTTGCTCACGTATCTGATGCCTTTACTGAAATTGTTCATAATACGTATACCACTTTTGAATGGTACGAAGAATTAATTCATTGTTTATTAAATAAAATCTTTATTCCATCTGACCTTTTTCATAATAACGAAGATGAGCGCATCGTTACTCCATTACTAGCAATGCTGTATCATGATTTTCCTCAAAACGAGTTAATTTCTATTATTCAAAAAAAAATAAAAAGGCTTCCTCAAATTAGAAAACGCCTTTCGCTTAATGAGTATTGTATTTTATGTGCCAACATTAAAACCTTTTTACGCACATTATTTTTTAGAACGAAAGATGACCATAACTTAGCCTTTACAGCACGTAAAACAGAAAGAATGTTAAAAGAACTTCCTAACTATTATTAAATACAAGGAGCAATGACATGGGTTATATTGAAGATATGAGAAATCTAGTAGGAAATCATCCACTTATTTTAATAGGTTCGCACGCCATTATAGTAAATGAAAAAGATGAAGTATTGCTGCAGCTCCGTACAGATTTTAACCGCTGGGGCATTATTGGCGGTGCCTTAGAATATAACGAAACGTTAGAAGATGCTTTAAAACGAGAAGTGTTTGAAGAAACTGGACTTATTATTAAAAATCCAGAACTATTCTGTACATACTCAGGGCCAGATTTCTTTCAAATCTATCCAAATGGCGATCAAGTACACGGTGTACTCGTTGTTTATATTTGCCGAGAATTTTATGGGGAGCTTGTATGTGATAAAACTGAGTCAAAAGAATTACGTTTCTTTCCGCTTGATGAGTTACCTAGTACTCTTCATCCAGTCATTGAGAAGATTCTTCGCGATTTTTATCACTCCAATAAAAAATAGAAATCAAACAACCTCATTTCCCATCATTACAACGTGAAATGAGGTTGTTATCGTTCACCGTAAATCCCTATTTCCCCAAAATGATATTAACGCTCTCTTTTTACAAATTTATATCCCTTTATAAAAAGGATAGTTATATAAGAAACAATAAATGAAAGAATAGTATACATGCCCTCCCAAAAGAAAAATGCTGGATCGTGCACTGTAACATTTAACATAAGAAAAATAAGAAATGTTACTATTGGCATCACATAAAATGTACCTACTTTATATGCTCCAGCTATTGAAACAATACAAACAAGCAATGGATATATACAGAAAATAAAAATGATTTCACTCAACATTATGTCCCCCTTTCTGCAGAAATAATAGGTTTCTCGTACACATTTTGGGGAACAACAAAATTTTATTTTTTATCAATTATTAGTAAATATAATGTTAGATTGTTATCTCAATCTGATTTCCTTCAGGATCACTTACTACACTTTCATAATAACCATCCCCTGTAGTACGCGGCCCGTTTAACACTGAGTATCCTGCTTCTCTTAATGTATTAGTTAATTCGTTCACTTTTTCTTTACTATCTACTGAAAAAGCAATATGCGCATATCCTATTGTTTGTGTTTGTACTTTCTCGTCTATCCCTACCTGCTTCATAAGTTCTAGACGCGCACCGCCTTCAAAAGTTATGAAATAAGATTCAAACTGCTTTTTCGGATTGTGATATAAGCTATTTTCTTCACCACCGAAGTACTGTTTATAAAAATCACGCATTCTTTCTAAATCATTCACCCAAATTGCTACATGTTCAATTTTCATAATCGACACCTTTTCTTTTATGTTATTCAACTGGCAATTGGATGCTTCATTGCCCGTACATTTAATTTTCTTTATTTGTTCTCGTAATCATAAGATCAAGTCCAAGGCTTTTTAACCCATATAAATAATCTTCTTTCCAGTTGCTCACTGTTATTTTCGGAATATGTTCTGCCGGAATGTACTGCGGACAACTTTTTACAATCTGATCTATTACAATTTGGTTCACTTCATCATCACAGAAGATGAATCCATGAGGGTTAATAATAGCTATACATGTAGCTATTAAACGAGTAATAGCATCTATATTATATTCCTCTGGATTATTCGAATCTTCACTTCTCAAAGCTTGCAAGAAATTTTTATTATCGTACTGCGGGACGAAAGATATCTCTCCTGAGAAAAATGTGCTTCCGCGTACGACATCTCCATTTACCATAATCCCCGCACCTGGGCCATTTTGACCTGAATACAAATATACAAGAGAGGAATTTTCATTGTTTCCAGTATTTTTATGATAGCCGAGCACTGCAGCATTCATATCGTTTTCTATTACTACTGGTATAGAAAACAGTTCCTCCAAGTGACTTTTCAAATTAAAATTTTGGAACTTTTCATATCCAGGAATATAGAAAATACGCCCATTATCAACAGCACCAGGAACACCAATTGAAATTGAACTTATCTTTGGAAACGTAGCTATAAGACTTTCTATATGTTCTGTCAATACACTTAGACCCGTATCGATTAATGCACTTGAAGTACTGCCTTGTTCTTTTACTTCCCCTAAACAGTTAAAAATTGTATAATTCGTCTCATTTTTTTCTAAAAATATCGCTAAACCTAACATATATTCTGGATTATATTCATATCGTTTTGCTCTTCTTCCACCACTTGAATCATCTAAACCGGCTAAAGTGACTTCACCGTCTTGTTTCATTTTTTCTATAAATTTACTTATCGTTGGAAAACTGATTTCTAATGTATTACTAAGTTCAACTTTCGTTGCACTACCTCGCTCTAGAAGAGCTGTACGAATGCCACGAAGGATCGTCTCTTTAATCGATTTTTGAGTAACAAATTGTTCACTCAAATCGCTCACCACCTTAATCAACATACTTATTAAACACTTTTAATAAGTTGCGTTGACAATATATCATACATCATTTTCTAAAGCAATGAACACTCCCCCACTTAGCAAAGCTTGAAGTGGGGGTTTCTAACGTTTCGACCTAACGGACGATTAACGTCAGGGGAGTTAACACATTAGCGAGCTGTTTCACGCTTAACCCCTCTATCCCATTTGTCCATGCATTTGGGATTACTTTTCGTAAAATGTTAGCCGCAGCATTTACATCTGCATGAATTAAAGTTTTATTTGCTGAACGATATATGCCGCGCTTTATTCGTTTTCCTGAAAAAGTTGTATTTTGGTCATTTTCTCCATACGTTGGAATGAAGTCGTTATCCAGAAAACTTGCTTTCGATGTATATGATTCTTCAGTTACAACAACTTGAATGCCTACAGCATTTGCTTTGTATGTAATCATTTGAATCA
>NZ_CAJCKK010000063.1:0-3736 GCF_903970865.1 Bacillus sp. ME78 | reverse complement strand
TCTAATAAAGCACTAATTTGTTTAGCATCTAAAACATACTTTTCTTTTTCTTCTTTCGTAAGGCTTTCAAAAGTATTCATATCCTTTGTTACAGGAATAAGACCTTTTATCTTCTCTTCTACTCTAGGCAACAGTTTTGAATTGTTCGCTTTAATATATTCTATTATATTATTATAAACATTCTCGTTTACTGATTGAATGTCCATCCCGATGATACGTACTTTAGATTTATGTTTTGGATTAGCATTATATTGCCGAATCCAATCAAGTAAAGCTAGCATTTCTTTCGTCTTAAATGTAGGTGATAGATGTTGGCTTGGGTTTCCCTTACCAGTAAGAACATATCGATCAAGTTCCAAGGCCCTATCCCACCCCTCTTCTAAAACTAGATTGGTAAAGCCCTTTTCAGATACTAAATACTTAACAATACGGTGTTTCATCGTAAAAACTTCATGAGCTCCATGCGTAGCTTCACCTAAACCTACAATGGAAGCTGAACCTACCATATTCTTAAGTGGTTTCAAATCATTAAGAGGTGCAGTTGGATTAGTTGTTTTTAAAGGCTTTGCATGTGCCTCTAACCATTTTGCTATTTGATTTGTATTGTAGGGAGCTGTAACAGAAACCTTTGTTTTCGAATCTGCATAAGTATTTCCTACAAAATGAGTCATTGTTATAGCAGAAGCAACAATTGCAATAATTATTTTCTTTTTCATAAAAAACCTCCTGAAATATTTACTTATAGCTTTTTGACATACTCTGCCAACTTCCATTTAAAACATTCATTTTCTTATTACTGTTCAGATACATTTATTCTAGTTCCTAAAACTCACTTATTTCTTAATAGGTTCTTAAGAAATTCTTAATTCACTTATACGAATATAAAACTACATAAGCTTCAATCCATTGTAGTGTAAACTCCTCATTGCATAACATCATAATGTATAGATATTCGTTATAAATGATGTTATCTAAAGTATTCAATTTCAGTATGTATTATTAACGTAGTTAATATATGGTTAATATGAAGTTCCAAATTTTGATTGTTTGTAGTCTCTTTATCATAGAGTTAATTTAGGGGTTATTTTTTGTTCACTTCATTTTTTTCGGCACTCTGCATCTAGACAGTATACGCATTGGCCACAGTTAGACTATTTCAAATCAAAAAAATAGATTACCTGTACACTAAAAAGTATAGCGCACAGATAATCTAGTTGTTTTTGAGATTAATAAAAGACTAATTTATTTTTTGAATTCTTCCATCAATAATAGACTGAATTGGTTCTTTTGATTTTTTTATATAATCTACTAATGCTTCAAAATCAGTTGGTCCTGTTTCAGCATCTTTACCGTTTTTAAAGGATACAAATCCATCTCCACCTGAAGCTAGAAATGCGTTAGCAACGACGCTGTAAGTTTTAGATGGAGTAATTTCTTCTCCATTTGTTAAGCGAATACTTGTTACTTTTTCTCCATTAGGCTTGTTCGCATCCCAAGTGTATTGGATCCCTGAAATTTGAAGCATTCTTGTTATATCTTTTTGCCATTGTTGATTTAAAATATCACGAATGTCTTGACCTGTTAAATTTACTTTTATTAATTGATTTCCGAATGGTTGAATACCATATATCTCTCCCCATGTAATATCACCAGCATCTAAGTCATTACGAATACCACCAGGATTCATAAGTGCAATTTGGGATTGCATTGTTGCACGCTGGGCATCAGCAACCAAATTTCCCAGAGTAGATTCACCAGCCGTATTGAGTTTGCGATCTAGTGGAGCAATAGACTTACCTACAACTTCATTAACAAGAGGTGCAATTTTTGCTTGATATTTCTCCATCTTCTTCTTTATTTTTTTATCAGGCTCCATGCCTTCATGGTAAGTTGTAACAATTTCTGCTTTTTTCTCAACAATATCTTGTGTCTTACGATCAATCTTTACATCAACATCAGCAAACGCCATACCATATGAATTTGCTTGTACGACAAGTTTATTATTAACAGTTCCATTTACATAAGTGTGGCTATGCCCACCAAAAATAACATCGACTTCCGGATCAGTCTCATTTGCTAATCGGACGATATCACCATTTGTTACTCCGTTCCCATCTGTTGTACCTCCGTTATGTGCAAGAACAACGATAGATTTAACGCCTAGTTTTTTTAATTGCTTTACGGATTTGTTAATAGCTTCAACTTCATCTGTAATTTCTACATTCTTTAGCATAGTAGGCATAACAAGGTTAGGAACATCTGTTGTTACGACTCCAATAAAGCCAACTGGAACTCCTTGTACCTTTTTTATAGTGAATGGTGGTAAAAATAAACGACCGGTGGATTTATTATAGAAATTCGCAGCAACATATGGGAATTTTGCTCCTTTAAAATTACCTGTTTTCTCATGGTATCCACCATAAATAAGGCGATGCATTTCCTCAACACCTTCATCAAATTCATGATTTCCTATCGTTCCAACATCGAATTTCAAATCATTTAGAAATTCAATTGTAGGTTCGTCTTGTAATAATGCTGAAACAGGAGTACTTGCTCCAACAACATCTCCAGCATGTACCTTTAATGTATTTGGATTTTGTTTTTCACGATCACGTAAATAAGCCCCTAAGTACTCAATTCCCCCTGCATCTTTATTGTTAATTTTTTTTACAGTGTCTAGTTGCCCATGAAAATCGTTAATACCGAGCATTTGTACATCTATGTAGCGGTTTTGTTCTGTATTCGCTTGGATTGAAGGTGCAGCAAATACACTAGTAAAAGTAACTGTACTTAATGCTAAAGCAACTGGAATGATTTTTTTCAACATAAAATTTCTCTCCCCTAATTAAAATCTGACATAATACGATGTTATTTTAATATATTAAGAGAATTATTTCCATAAAAATTCTACCAATTATAAAAATTAATAAGATTTTATTGTTTTCTGACAAGATATTTCTTCCTCAAAAAAAATGTACATTTCTTTGTTTTGAGGATTATTCAAAATATTATCTTGATAGTAAAATAACAATACTTCTAAGAAATCTAAAAAACTCTAATCAATACATTTTAGCTGTTAAGAAGAATATTCAATCCAAAATTAATGGATATTTATCAGCCTAACATCTCAATATCACCATTTAAAAAGATGCTCCTGGATTTATCCAAGAGCATCTTTTTTTAGATTTATTTTTACTTGTTTATAATTTATCAATTAACAATTATATAGTTGTAATCAGTCCTTTAAAAATAATAGGAGTGCTTCATTAAATTCTTTAGCATGCGTTGCATTTAGCCCATGTGGACCGCCTTTTATTAAGGCTACTTTAGAATTAGGAATTGCTTCATGTGTTAATTTCCCACTATATTCATATGGTACAGTTGCATCTGAATCACCATGAATAACAAGGGTAGGTATATTAACCTTGGCTAAATCGCTTCTGAAGTCTGTTTTGCTGAAAGCAGCGATACAATCTAGTGTTCCTTTAGGTGATGCACCCGCAGCGATATCCCTATTGTAAAGTCGAAATGGTTCACTAACTAAGTCAGTTCGATCTCCAGCAGCAAAAAATCCTTTCGTAAACTCATCAAGGAATGCTAGACGATCACTTCTTACTCCATTTTCAAACCCTTGAATAGGTAATAAAATCGACGTTTTAATGCCAGATAAAGGCACATCAAGTAGCTGGGGACGTAAAACAGTTACAGTTAAAGTATTAAACTAGTTAAAAAAAAG
>NZ_CAJCKK010000062.1:0-3829 GCF_903970865.1 Bacillus sp. ME78 | reverse complement strand
CTAGCCTCTAAGAACTCCCCATAACTACATATAGAAAAAGTACATTATTTGGTTCGATAGTACTAGGTGACTCGGCTAGCACAATTGTTGAGTCACCTATTTTTTTATAATAAAATAACGCTTTTAATTTTATTTCCATGAATACAGCAAAAAAAGAGGCCCTATGGCTCTTTTTTTATTCCTTAATAACAATCTAAATATGATAAAATATATCCATCACTCATATGTCCAAATATGTAATTTTCATAGCACCAAAATTACAACTAGACTTATATATAAATAAAAAAAGCACTCATTATGAGTGCTTTTTAAAGGTTATAACCTATCCATTTTTGTCCTAACGATGTATTAATTAAATACCATGCTTGTTTTACTTTGACAGATTGATAAGCAACATAACCTACTACATTTGGGTTACCAGGGCCATTATATAAAGGTTGTTTAGATCCTATTTCTAGTTGAGCAGCATTTGAATTTAATCTATCTTTAAGAAAAAGTGCATCTCCATTATAGCCAACCCATTTTTCTCCTAAAGATGTATCAATTAAATACCATGCTTGTTCTACTGTAACAGTTTGCCAGGCAACATAACCTACTACATTTGGATTACCAGGACCATTATATAAAGGTTGTTTAGATCCAACATAATTCAATAATTGAGATCCGCCGCTTGTATAAAGATCCGCTTTATGATTTCCGTAAGCCATAACTTTTGAAGAATTGATAGACATAAATGCGAATGCTAGTACAAAAAACACTACAAAAACCTTTTTCATTTTCTTTCCCCCTTGCATTATTTTATATTTCCATTTTTTATATTACTTAATTTTCAGTATATTGCAAATATAAAATTAGCAGTAACTTACATATCATATCCTATAACTGAATTTGTTCATATATGGTAAAATATATCCATCGCTCATATGTCCAACTATGCAATTTTCAAAATAGCAACATTACAACTAGACTTATACAACATAATTCAAAACAAAATGAAGGAGTGTTTTAAGTGAAAGGACATATTCGAAAAAGAGGAAATAAGTACTTAGTGTGTTTCTGGTTATAAGACAAAAAAGAAGCAGTAAAAAATGTGACGAAAAAGATTACGGATTTAAATGAAGGGACTTTTGTGGAGCCGTCTAAGCTTACTTTAAAAGACTATCTCGTTCAGTGGCTAGAAATTAAAAGGATGAGTTTAGAAAAGAATACCTACGTTTCTTATAGTAGCAACATAACCCACCATGTTTTACCGAACATGCAGAAAGAAGTAGTAAAAAGTTTTGGTAAAAGTATCTTTGAATAGCTAATGTTTGCATTTTATAAAAAAAGCTAAATAAATCTTGTATGAACAAGGTTTATACATCCTAACACATGTTATCATGTATAATACATATGTTAAGTAAATTCAGAATAACGAGGCAAATATTATGGACTTTGTTTATATTAATCAAAACGTATTAAATAATCTTCTATACATTTTATGTAGTATATTTGTTTTTTATTTCATATATGATAGCAGGCATTATTTGAAAAAATACAAAATATTACTGATTACCCTTTGTTCTAGTATCCCGCTTATTTTATGTATGCGATACCCTATCTATATGGATGAAAGTTGTATTCATGATTTAAGACAAATTCCGGTCATAATAGGTACGCTTTATGGTGGATTTCCTGTCGGTATCATATTGTTTACAATTTTATTAATTACAAGATTTATATTTTATGGCTTTAATATGCTGACAGTCGTTGTTTACGGAATAATGTTCATCGTTACAGCACTCGCATCTTCAAAATTTAATACATATAATAGAAAGCTTAAAGTAGCTTTTTCCATGTTTTTAACCTTTTTCCTAGCAATATTTACAACTGTAATTGTATTAACTTTATCAGATTTTGAAGTGAATAATTTGTATATTATTTATTTCATGGTATTACCGACTACTTTAATGTTATTTATTGTTTATATAAATGAAGTTATAAAAGATGCTGTATTAATGCGCTCAAAATTAATTAAAATGGAAAAAATGGAGATTGTTAGCCAACTCGCTGCAAGTATATCGCACGAAGTAAGGAATCCTTTAACGGTTGTAAAAGGATTTACACAGCTTTTAAAAACACCAAATTTAACTGCTGAATCAAGAGACGAATATATTAAACATATACTTGAAGAGTTAAATCGTGCCCAAGAAATTATCGATGATTACTTAACGTTTGCCAAACCTGCTCCAGAAAAATTAGATCAAATTTCAGTAAAACAAGAGTTAAATCGAGTTATTAATATGATATTGCCATTGTGTAATATGAATACGATACATATTACACAGGATTTTTCTGAGGCAACCATTGTTGGTAATAAACAGCACTTTCAACAATGTTTTTTAAACTTAATAAAAAACAGTATTGAAGCAATGCCTAATGGTGGTACCTTAAATATTTCCTCATCTATCAATAATAGTAAAGTTGAAATACGAATTGAAGATAGCGGAGTTGGAATGTCACAGGAGCAAATACATCGATTCGGTGAACCGTATTTTAGTACAAAAACAAAAGGAACTGGTTTAGGTACGATGGTTGCTGTTAAGATTATTGAGACGATGCATGGAAGTTTAAAAATCCGAAGTATCGTTAGTAAAGGAACGACTTTAACGATTACGTTCCCGAAATATAGTGAGAATACGCATTTAAACAAATAAAAAAGGAGCATAGTTGCTCCTTTTTTATTTGTTTCGATACATAAGTATCTTCAATGTTTTTTTAGTTTACATTTGTGAAGACTAATTAAAAATTAGTATCCTCCGCCCCAGCAGCTGCATCCTACAATTATTAATAGAATGAATAACACAACTAGTAAAGCGAAACCTCCACCAAAACCACAAGAACCACCGTAACTCATATTTTCTCCTCCTTTTGGTTTGAAAACTAATAGGTAGTTGATCATTTTAACTGGTTCGTATTATACATTATGTATATATCCCTTTTTTGAGCATGTCTACATAAAAATAAGTAAAAGCACTCGTTTAAAGAGTGCTTTAAAATGGATACCAAAAGTTTTGAAATACGTTTAATTTTAAATATACCGCAGCAATGAATATGAAAACACCGGCAAATAAAACGATGAAATCTTCACGTTTCGCCTTACTTGTATAAAACCATGTACGTTTATCCTTCTTTCCAAATCCTCTTAAATCCATTGCATTTGAAATCGTATCTATTCTTTCTAGAGAATGAATGATTAGCGGCCAGAAAATTAAAACACGATTCTTCATACGAACCCATATATTTGCTTCTCCTTTTTCAAAAGCCACGCCTCTCGCTTCTTGCGCGTGTTTAATAATTTTATACTCAGACTGGATGTCAGGAATATAACGTAGTGCAATATTTACTGCATATGTAATCTTATAATGAATACCAAGTTTACTTAAACTACTTACAAATTCGCTTGGATCTGTCGTGTAAATAAAAAGAAGTGTAAATGGTAATAACGTAAAATACTTTAATGAAAGTGTAGCTGCATAAAATAATGTTTCATATGTAATCGTTGCATATCCAATATG
Source organism: Bacillus sp. ME78 (assembly GCF_903970865.1). Taxonomy (NCBI): domain Bacteria; kingdom Bacillati; phylum Bacillota; class Bacilli; order Caryophanales; family Bacillaceae; genus Bacillus; species Bacillus sp. ME78. The sequence continues at coordinate 272 of NZ_CAJCKK010000062.1, read as the reverse complement.
TAAAAACGCGGTATATGATTCAGTTAATTCAGATCCATGAGTTGGTGTAATAAATAAAATCATGACAGAGTTTAATAAACTAAATGTAAATATGACACTAAAAACAATTAAAATTTTACGAAATGGAATTTTAGCAATGCTGAGTCCGATACAGAACGTAAGAGCGTCGTGTATGGAAAGAGTGATCAGAGCCGTTTAGATTCGAATCGTCCGTAGGTACCGAAAAGACATCAGAGTTAACACTGAACAGTGTATCGGACATATATTGCCTC
>NZ_CAJCKK010000061.1:0-3859 GCF_903970865.1 Bacillus sp. ME78 | reverse complement strand
CGACTTCCTTATGTTAACATCTTCGTTAGTTAATGTCAACTAAGTTTTTCATTTCATTTGTCGCTTGCGACGTTAATGTCATCGGCGACTTGTTCTATATTACACCTCTAAAGTATAATCGTCAACACCTTTTTATAAAGAAATTCAATTTAATATTTTTATGCTTTTTTAGCTAGATACGTCTCTCTGAGGATTCATTACTAAAGAGCTACCGCCTACTTCTCTTTAAACCTTAGACTTAATTTGTACAGAAGTTTTTCCCCAGCGAAACTAACAATCTTATTTTAATAAATATTAATACCTCTTTGTTTATCACGCCCTCTATTAGAAACGATTGAAGATATACGTATTCTTATAACAGACAACGATACAGAAATCCATAATAAACTCATATACTACTCTTCCCAAGTTCTCCTTATATGAAGTAATGGTTGCTTATCTGTTTACTCGTAAATATATAGAACCACACTAATATATTTACTAACTATCCCTGTTTCACTGAAATATCAGCCTTATATCTCTTTCATCTTTAGTATCATCTATTTCCATACAGCTATATTCTCTTAATAAACATTTAAGATATGCTCAAGGTTCGAATTGATTAATAGTATTTCCTATTTAAACACATATACTGGATTAAAAATACGTACCTCAATTTATCAAGTGTACCGAACACACATATACAGAATGCTTGTTCCTTTCATTACTTCACTTTTTATATAACATTAATAGATATTAATCCCATACCTATATTTACGTTTTACTGCTAAAAGAGCGAATCATTTCACTAACAAAGCATTTAGTTTCATTTCTAGTATATATCCCCCTTTTGAAATACATATAGAATTATAATTTCCGTTGTTTCTATCTCCCCCCTAAGAATACACAACCATACAAAAACAATTCTACAACAAGGTATACGACGGCTGCACAATTATAAATCTTAATCCTCTCAATACCTACAGGGGTGCTGTCCGCCTTTAACACAAATATATACTAAAAAAATTTCAATATAAAATGAGCCGGAATTTCTACTCTAAGAAAAATCCGGCTCTTATTTTTAGGCCACAGCCAAAATCATTTTTACATTTAGTATTAAATGTCTATTCAATATTCCCTACTCCGCTCTGCTGAAGGTGAATGTATCATATCTGTCACTGCACGATATAAATTTTCTGGATGTTCAGCTATCCGGTGACATAGATACAAGTACCACTCTTTCCCATAAGTCAAATATACTCTAGCGTTATGTCCTTTTTTTTTCAAATCTCTTAACATATCCGGACGAATTCCATATAGCATTTCTATTTCTACATTAGTTTGACTAAAATATTGACGTTGCTCCATCTCTGTAATAAGAATTTCATCATGTGTAGCTATAGATACAGGATGATTGTGTTCAACTAGTTGTTCTACAATTTGAAGATACTGTTGATTTAAATCAGTTGACCTAGGCATAGCAATATCCGGAACTTCTTGATAGGCACCTTTTACAACTCTTATTTTCCCTGGATAATGAAGGAGTTCTTGAATATCATTGTTTGAGCGATATAAATGTGCCTGTATTGTTATCCCTACATTATGATATTGCTCAGTTACCTTTTTATAAATGGAAAGAATGTCCGCTGCTTTAGATGATTCTTCCATACTTATCATAAGGGTAGTTCCATGTACTTTCGCCTTCTCTGCCAACTCCATTAAATGAATATAAGATATTTCTGGATCTATAGATAACCCAATATGCGATAAATCGAGTGATACTGTTTGTTTCATAGATAGAGCACCCATGTCCCCAATAAGATTCAAAAACTCATTTTTAGCTTTATAACATTCCTCTATATCTAGAGTATTTTCCCCTATGTATTCTAGTGAAGTATGATAACCTTTTGTAATTAGTTCCTTTGCCGTCCCAATCCCCTCATGTCTCGTTTCTCCGGTGACAAAGCGTTTCGCAGCTTGTAATAATAACGCATAGAGTTCAGTAGATTGTTGTACATAGGATTTTATATGTTCATTTCGTGCAATCGATTTAAATGCCTGAGCTACTTGGAATTCTGGTTTAGTCATCACATTTTCATCCCCTTTAGAACTATTTGATCCAACTATAGCATGCTAAAATGGTTTGTATTAGTACCATTTCACCCAAACTTTTATGGTACCAATTTTGCTGAAGGGAGCATTTATATGCTTTGGATACCTATTGATCGATCGTTAGATATAAGTTTAATTCGACAGGTTTATCACCAAATACGTGAACGAATATTAAACGGAGAGCTGCAATCCGGAGAAAAACTACCATCAACACGGGAATTATCTTCTGAGTTAGGGGTGTCTAGGAACGTAATTTTAGAAGCTTATGATCAATTATTTTCCGAAGGTTTTTTGGTCACTCAGCAAGGAGCCGGGACATTCATTGCAGAAGGGACATATTTAGAACAACGTAAAAAATCAACTCTAATTGATTCTTTATCTTGGTGCGAAGAAAGAAACAAAGACAGTAATATCATTAATTTCCGTTCAGGGATACCAGCATTAGACTTATTTCCACGTAAGGGATGGGCAAAGTTATCCCACACTATATGGAATGAAACACCTCCTTCTACATTTGGATACGATATTCCCGAAGGGCGCCCCGAATTAAGAAAGGTTTTATCACGGTATTTACTAAAAACAAGAGGAGTTTTTTGTCATCCAGAACAATTGGTGATTACTTCCGGTGCAACTCAAGCTTTAACACTTGTTTCTAAGTTACTTTTATCACCAGGTGACGAAGTACTAATAGAAGATCCCATCACCAATGACATTCAAACAATTTTTAAAAATTCAGGAGCCTTACTTTCTCCTATACCGGTTGATGATAATGGAATGGATACATCTTTGCTGCCTGCAAATAAAAATCCAAAATTCATCTTCATTACTCCTTCTCATCAGTTTCCTTTAGGTGGAACGTTACCGATTCAACGACGGGTTCAATTGATTAACTACTCAAGAAAAACAAATTGTTATCTTATTGAAGATGATTATGACAGTGAGTTTCGATATGAAGGTTCACCTGTAAGTTCATTACAGGGATTGGATCCCGAACGTGTTATATATATAGGTTCATTTAGTAAAATTTTATCACCGGCCCTTAGGATGGGATACTTAGTTCTTCCCTCACACCTTATTGAAAAATGTCGCAGGGTAAAATGGTTTTCCGATCTACATACACCTTCTTTAAATCAGCTTGTCCTTGCTAAATTTATTGCCGAAGGTTATTTGGAACGGCATATTATGAAGATGAAAAAAATCTATAAAAATCGAAGAGACTTCCTTATCCAGCAATTAAAATCAGCATTCTCAAATAAAATCAATATTTTTGGTTATTCTACAGGATTACACCTGATTGTTGAATTCAATCAAGTTCAATTCACACAAGAATTACTTGAGAAAACCCAACAACTCGGAGTGAAGGTATATCCTGTGGAAGACCACGCCATTGAAAAAGGAAAACATCACAATCGAATTATTATAGGGTATGGACATTTAACAACTGAAGAAATAAAAGAGGGTGTGAGTAGGCTACAGAGGGCAATACCTCGTATATATTCTTGTTAACAAATAGACTTTAAAGCTCAAAATTAAAGAGCCTAAAAAACTCAGCCTTATTTTTCTGAAGGTATGCTAAAACAAAGCTATTTCTTACTAGATAAACGTACTCATAGAGCCGATATTAATTACACGCTTATTTCATTAAACACAAAAAAGACGAGTCATTCTGACTCGTCTTAAAGTCGCTTGGCGACGTCCTACTCTCACAGGGACAAGGTCCCAACTACCATCGGCGCTAGAGAGCTTAACTTCCGTGTTCGGTATGGGA
>NZ_CAJCKK010000060.1:0-5051 GCF_903970865.1 Bacillus sp. ME78 | reverse complement strand
TTTTGTTGGCCTTTTTGCATTGCAGCAACTGTATCTTTTGTATCTTGTTGAATGGCTTGTATTAAATGATTGATTTCAAATGCAGATGTTTTAGACTGCTCAGCTAAATTTCCTACTTCCGCTGCCACTACTGCAAATCCTTTGCCGTTTTCTCCAGCACGTGCAGCTTCAATTGATGCGTTTAAGGCAAGTAGGTTTGTTTGTTCAGCAATATTAGTGATTGCATCCAGAGCTTTATCTATTTCTAGCGTACGTGTAACAAGCCTCTCAATTACTTTAGAAGTTTCTTCAACAACCTCATGAATACTATTCATTTGAAGTATAGATTGTTTTATCACTTCACTACCAGAATTGACTTGTTCTGTTGTTGTGACAGCCACTTCTGTAACCGTTGCTGAGGATTCAGCTACTATTTGAACTCCAGTCGCAATTTCTTCCATTGAAGATGCACTTTCTTGAATACTAGTAACTTGTCCTTCTATTTTTTTATCAACCTCAGAAATAGTTTGAACAACCTCACTTGATATATGAGATGCTCGTTTAGTATCTTGTAACATCCCATCGGTTGAAGAAATAACCTCCTGTGTTGTGTTTTTTACTTCTCCAATTAATTGTTGTAAGTTATCCAACATGTTATTAAAAGATTTCACCATGCTTCCCAATTCATTATTTGATTTATAAGAAGTACGTAACGTTAAATCACCTGCAGATACCCCTTCCATATCTCTTTCTAATAGTACAATTGGTTGTTTAATCGTACTTTTAATGATATAACCAATAAAAATAACAATTGCAATTGCTATAATGGAGATACTAATAAACAGCATCATGATATTTGTTGCACTGTCAGTATTATTTTTTTGTAATTGATCTGCATTATTATTATTAAATTGGATAAGTTCGCGAATTGCCTGAATTGACTTTTTCATATTAGGATCAACCTCTTTTAGGTAATAAGCATATGCTTCTTCATTATTAGATTGTCCCAAATCTTGCACTTTTTTCAGTTGTGTTCTTAAGTCTTTGAATATTGTATAAAATGTGTTATACAATTCCTTTTCTCTATTAGAACTAACTCTTGTCTCAAACTTCTTTAATAACTGATCAGTTTCTGCACGAGCCACATCTATTTCTGTTAAAAGTTCTTTTATTCGTTTTTCATCTTTTGATAGGATCGTTTCCTTTACATTCATATTGATTAGATAAAAATTAGACTCTATAGCTCCTATCCACTGAATTGGTAATAAACTATCTTCATACATAGTAGTAGAAGCATGCTCCCCTTTTTTAAGGCCCCAAAATCCTAGTATAGATAATATGATACACGAGACACTTGCTATAACTACCATTACGTTAAGTGTTGTGCCAATTTTACTGTTTTTTAAAAACGACAATTAAATCCACCTCATTGTTATATAGTAATTAAGTAATTGAAATTATAAAAATAAAGGACATTTGATTATTTTTTATATAATGAAAAATCCTATACTTAAATTTAAATAATAAAAAATAAATTTTTAAAAGAGCGTGTTGTTATATATTTAGGTCAACGCGCTCTTACATATATTTAAACCCTATATCAATTTCTTATTCCATTCATTTAAATTATAAATACTTGTTATATTCGCTTATCATGCCAGAAGTTTATTGAAAAATGATTATTCTCATCATAAGCTTCGAATTCATACCCTTTTTCTTTTAATCCTTTTATAATTGCTGGAACTGCCGCAACAGATTGCGGATGAATATCATGCATTAAAATAATTTCTTTTGAAGACGTCGCACCTGCTAAGACATTTTGAACAATTTTTGCGGACGCTACATCAACGGATAATTTATTGTATTTCCAATCTAAAGAATCAATTGTCCAATCCCATACTTTTAAATTATTTCCGACCACTTCATTTCGAAGTGATTCATTTAACCCAGGCATTGATCCATATGGTGGGCGTGTTAATTTCGGTGAGTTTCCAATAACATTTCTAATTAAAGATTGATCCTCTTTCATTTCCTTAACATATTCCTGATTGGTGTATAACTTTTTAAAATCATGTGTCATACTATGCATACCCACATAATGGTTCTCAACATGCTCTCGTTTCACTAAATCTGGGAACCTTTTCACATTATCGCCAATTAAAAAGAATGTTGCTTTCACATTGTTTTTCTTTAATACATCTAATAGGTTAGCTGTATATTTTCCTGGTCCATCATCAAAAGTTAAATATGCAACTTTTCTTTCTTTACCATCAAAACGATTAGATATTGATTTTTTTAATTCATTTTTAGGTAGACTGCTCACTTGTTGAACACTGTTTACCTCTTCCGCATTTACTAGCTTAGGATTCGTAATAGATTGAAACATGTAATACCCTATTGCTACTAATGTAATAGCCAAAAATATACTTATAATTCTTTTTTTCTTAAGCTTAATTTTCATATTATAATCTTCTTTCTATCCTATTATTCTACTTTATGTTGTTTAGTTATATTATTATATTTGTTTATAAAATTATTTAACTCAACAAATCTCAATTTTGGATTACTTATTTTAATAATCTATATAGGTAAAAATTAGTGTCCTGCACTAGCATTCATGCCATTTCCTATAATAGTTAGAACCAAAGGATATAATACTGGTCCTAGGGTAAGAAAAATGTTTAAAATTACAATAAATGTATATAGCAGGCTGTATTTTTGACTATTTTGATGTCCAAATACTAGGATAACCAATGTTATTATAGTAATGAAATGTAGCAATAACATTATCAACCAATAATACATCATTATAGTAAGATTCGCCTTTCCTAATATTTGGCATGTTAACCCTATTATTGTTCCTAATACTGTAGCGTTAAAGGAAATAAACAGAATTCTTTTTAGTATTCTAGGTAATGTTTTGTGATCCACAGTTTTATTATATAAGCCTATTAAAATACCTAAAGATAGATATGCCAGTAATAGCCCTAACCAATCCCAGATCCAATCTTGACCTCCCATTAAATTAAACAAAAGCGAAATAATCCCTCCTACTGCAAGAATCAAGGAGATTATAATGTTAGTTAAAGCTGATTTCATAATGTTTTCACTTCCTAAAAAATTTTATAATAAAGCATTGGTGTTTACTCATATATTGTCATTTACTTATTTAAACTTCTTTTTAATTAACTAAGAACTTGTTTGATAGTATTCTTCCATTACTTTTTTTGGAATCATACTGCCTCCTGTTCCCTATACAATTTGTGTACCTTAATTCAATTTATGTTTTAAATCATTATTTTGTAAATAGCCTCTCCCCCTTTTATGCAATTTAACAGGTCTAATCATTCCTGCTAATGTTGTTGGTTTCTCTTTACCCACTATTATTTCTTTTAATAGCTTATATAAATGATTATCACCAACTGTATAAGCCCCACTTAAAAATGGTTCCATCGCTTTCCCTACAAACCTAGATGCTATTCTAAATGCCAGTCCATCCGCTATTGCATTATTGTCAATCCCAAAATCTTATACATAAATCCAATCATATAATCAGGTCATCATACTTAATAGTTCACATGGAAGAATAAGTATCAATCATTTCTCGTCTTATTTACTATTCTCACAACTATGCAGGTGCTTGAAAATTAAACATACTTTATTATAATTAAGTATAATAACAACATGTTTAGTATAAGTGAATAAAATTAATTTTAATTTTATTCACTTATTTAAAGGGGATTACGCATATGAACAATATTAATATCGGTGAAAAAATTATGGCCTTTAGAAAAGGCGCTGGATTAACTAGTAAACGATTAGCTGAATTAGCTGATATAACACCTTCCATGTTAAGTCAGATTGAGAAAGGAATCACGAATCCATCCTTACAAACACTAAAACTAATTTCTGCAGCATTAAATATTGCTTTATTTAATTTTTTCTTAGAAGATACCAATACAGAAGAATTAGTTGTAAGAGCTAATCAAAGAAAAAAAATAACTTTCCCTGAAAGCGGCAATGTTTCGTATGAGTTATTATCACCTAATTTGAATGGATCACTGGAATTAGCTTTAATGAATCTGTTACCTCAAACCGCTTCTTCTATGGAGCCCATGGCACATAAAGGTGAAGAAATAGCATTTGTTATAGAAGGACAAGTAAAACTATACCTAAATGATGAGGTTTTACTTCTTAACCCAGGTGATAGTGTTAAAATCCCACCATACGCAAAACATAAATGGGAAAACACTTCTTTACACAAAGTCACTGTTATATTTGGAGTAACCCCACCATCTTTTTAATTTGAAGTACTAGCGCATAAAAGTTAGAGAAAATAATTCTCTAACTTTTTTGTATACATAACTATATTTAAAAAGTAAAAAACTTGTCTCATAATTATATGTCATTTAAATCTAAACGATTATGAGTAGTGAAAGAGACCTTTCTAATTACATACTTAATTTACTTTTTAATGTCCAGTATTTTTCTCCAGTAGTGTCAAAAGAGAATTCCACCCATCCATTTGGATCTTCACGATAAATAAAGATGTTTTTTCCACGAGTTACTGTACCAACTTTATTTTCCTCGACCGCTACATCTAATTTACTTTTAATTTTTAAGTTAAATGGATACGGTACATGGTAATAAGCAGCTGTTGATACAACATTTGCTGTTGTCCCATCTTCATACATTTTATATGGAATGTTATTAGATAACGCTTCAACATCTAATGTTTCAGGATTCTTAGGTAATTTTTTTGCAGATGTATAGTCTTCTGCACGGAAAGGTTTAATACGTTCCATAATATTTGCAATTTTTCCAGCCCAGCCTTTGTCTGATGCATATTTTACGTTCATACCAGCTAATGTTGGTCCATTATAATGCATGCCATCTTCTTCTAAATACCTTTCTCGTACATAATTGGCATTATAAGCAATACTGTCACCGTAGGTTGGTAAATATTTTGCATATTTAAACGGATCCTTATCATACGCGCGTAACCCAAATAAATTGTGTTTTCGATATGCGATTTCTGATTTTCCATATCCAGACTCTAAAATTGCATGTGC
>NZ_CAJCKK010000059.1:0-6667 GCF_903970865.1 Bacillus sp. ME78 | reverse complement strand
TTCCAAATGACATGCTTGAATTAGGGCCAGTATGGGTAGAACGTTACGTTCGAACATTATTAGTAGAAAGTTATTCTGTTGGTTTAGAGTTTGGATTTGTAAATGGTGGCGGATCAGTAGCGCATCAACCTGTAGGTTTAATGAAAGATGTGAATGCAACTACAGGTGCGGTTACTGATAAAAAATCATCCGGTACACTAACATTTGCTCCTTCTGAAAATGGTGAAGTAATTGCTGGTGAGCTTTATGAAGTAGTAAAAGCTTTATCTGTTGATGGGAAAGGAAAATCCCGTAAAGTGTTAAATAAAATTGTGATGGTTGTCAATCCTGTAGATGCAATTGGTGTACAAGCACGTAATACAATTCAAACGGCTAATGGCCAATGGGTAATGGCATTACCTTATAACATTCAAACTGTTGAATCTGAAGAAGTTCCAGTTGGAAAAGCATTATTCTTTGTGAAAGGACAATATATTGCAGCGATAGCAGGTGGATACAAACTTAAAAAGTTTGACCAAACATTAGCGATTGAAGATGCTACGCTTTATACAATCAAACAGTTTGCTAATGGTAAACCAAAAGATAATAAAGCAGCTCTTGTTTATGATTTGAAAATTTCTTTTACACCACCAACTCCACCAGCAACTAAATAAGGAATGATGTGAATGGATAAGGTAATTTCAAATGAAATATTACAGCAATTCAAAGATAGGATGCGATTAGGTGATGATGAAGATGAAAACCTAAGACGCATCCTATTTGCATCTAATAAAGATTTAACTAGGGTTTGTGGTAATTATAATCTTAATATTGACGAAGTGTTCAAGGAATTAGTCTTTGAACGCTCTCGTTATGTTTATAACGATGCCTTAGAGTATTTCGATAAGAATTTTTTAAGCCAGATTAATAGTTTAAGCATTGAAAAAGCTTTAGAAGAAATTAAGTTGGACGGTGATTAATATGCGTCCTTTTCAGTATAAAAAACCGCTGAATACAGGTGATTTTAGAAATCGAATTAGCATTGAGCAACCTGAAGTAATAAAAGATGATTTGAATCAAGAAGTTGAAACAGGTAATTGGCAAGAAGTAAAAAAAGCATGGGCAATGATAAAAACGATAAAAGGTTCAGAGTACATTGAAGCTTCGGCTTCACAGTCTACACGAATTTATCGGTTTGTAATTCCTTATACAACAGGAATTACAGAATTAATGCGAATTAAAATGAAGGATCGTATCTTTGACATTACCGAACCGCCAATGAATGATGATGAAATGTATCAAACATTGACTATTATCGCAAAGGAGCATGTTTAATATGAATGATTTTGCGGGCGAACTTGCTAGAGAATTGCAAAGATATGCAAATGTTGTGGAAGAAGAATTACTGACAGCACAAGAAGAAGTTGCTGATGTTGCTGTAAGTAAATTAAGTCAAAGTGGTCCTAAAAAAACAGGTGCTTATCGTAAAGGGTGGCGTAAGAAAAAAGAAGGTAATAGCGTTGTTGTTCACAATACAAAAGGGCAACTAACGCATCTTTTGGAGAATGGACATGCAAAGGCTGGTGGTGGACGAGTTCCAGCTCAAGTGCATATTCGTCCAGTTGAAGAGTATGTAATTAATGAATTCCCAAGACGGATTGAAAGGGCGCTTGAATAATGACATTAGGTGAATTAACAAAAATCCTTGAAGCTACAGGCTATCCTGTGGCTTATTCGCATTTCATAGCAACACCAGGTAAGCCAGTTCCAGCGCCGCCTTACATTTGTATCCTTGTGGATGGATCAGCAAATTTAATGGCTGATAACAAGGTTTATCACAAGATAGACGATGCAAATATTGAGCTTTACACAACTAAAAAAGATTTAGTTGCAGAAGCCAAACTTGAAAAAGTCCTTGACGATCATGAGATTCCTTATGACTCGTATGGGACTTTTATTGAATCTGAAAAATTGTATCAAAAAATATACGAAACGAGGTTGATGTAAATGAATGAAAACAAAGTAGCCTTTGGTCTGAAAAATGTCCATTATGCACTCTTCGATATTAAAGATGGTGTAGTTACATTCAGTACACCGATTCCATTACCAGGTGCAGTTGAATTAACGTTTGATCCACGAGGGGATTTAATTGAATTCTACGCTGATGACATGCTTTACTATGCAGCAAGTAATAACCAGGGTTATGATGGGACGCTATCTATTGCGACTATTCCAGAACAATTTGCAGTCGATGCACTAGGAGAAGAATTAGACGAAGAAGACGGCGTATTAAATGAATTAGCTGATGCGAAAGGAAAACCATTTGCATTGTTATTCGAATTTGATGGAGATGTACGAGCAACACGCCACGTTATGTTTAACTGTTCGGCAAGTCGTCCAACACTTGCATCTAAAACGAAAACTAATTCAGCGGAGCCAAATACAAATGAACTTAAATTTGTATCAAGCCCTATTGATATTAATGGAAAGCGCATGGTTAAAACGAAAACTACAACTAAATCAAAACAAGAAATTTATAATAATTGGTACAAAAAAGTTTATACAAAAGTACCTGCATTACCAAAAGGAGCGTAATAGTACATGGAAAAGACAATTACAATAGACGGAAAACAAGTCAGATTAAAAAGTACAGCGGCAACTGTTAAACGTTATAAAGCACAATTTAGACGTGATTTATTTGCGGATATGTTTAAGTTAGGGATTCTGTCTCCTTCAAACCCTCAAGAGGGTTCACTAGCCACTATTGATTTAGCAAATGCAGATTTAAGTAAGTTAGATTTTGAAGTTGTTTATGATTTAGTTTGGCTATACGCGAAAACAGCAAATCCAGAAATTGCTGAGCCGATTACATGGTTAGACGGTTTTGATGAATTCCCTATTTCAGAGATTATTCCGGAAATTATGGATATGATTCAAAGTACGATGGGCGCAAAAAAAAAATAAAGAAAAGTAATGGAGAGCAAGGAACTTTCAGTGATGAAGAATTAACCACTGACACGTTCCTTGCTCTTTGTTATAAGGCGAAATTAACGCATTGGGATTTAGAAATTATGACAATTGGTGATTGTTTTGATTACATTGCTGAATTTGCTGAAATGGAGAAACCAGATAAAGACAAAACTCGTAAAGCGAATCAAAAAGACTTCGATACATTCTAAGAAAGGGGTGAGATGATGGCAGGAGGAAGAATTAAAGGGATTACAATTTCTATAGGTGGAGAAACTACGGGTCTTCAAAATGCCTTGAAAGATGTAAATAAACAGAGTGATTCTTTGGCTAAAGAGTTAAAAGATGTTGAGCGTTTATTAAAATTTGATCCAGGTAATGTTGAAGCGCTTGCTCAAAAACAACAGTTACTCACACAACAAATAGACAATACAACGCAGAAATTAGATAAATTAAAGGCAGCAGAACAACAAGTGCAAGCCCAATTTCAAAACGGTAAAATTTCTGAAGAACAATATCGTGCTTTTCGACGTGAAATTGAATTTACAGAAGGATCTCTTAATGGACTGAAAAATAAACTTGGAAATATGAAGGCTGAACAAGATAATGTAGCGAGTTCCACAAGGCAATTAGAAACACTGTTTAGCGCGACTGGGAAAAGTGTTGATGATTTTGCAGGAGCATTAGGGAATCGTCTTGTGAATGCAATTAAAAGCGGCACAGCAACAAGTAGACAATTAGACCAAGCAATTGGTCTTATTGGTCGTGAGGCGTTAGGAGCGGAAGGCGACATTGAAAAATTACAGCGAGCACTACGGTCTGTAGATTCTGGTAATTCTATTCAACAAGTACGAAATGAATTAAGGGACTTACAGCAAGAAACTGGGAGAACTGAGAAAAAGTTTGAAGGATTAAAAATAGGGTTGGAAAATGTCATTGGTGGTATGGCAGCTGGTGGCGGTATTGCTAGTGCAGTTGAAAAAGCAATGGATATGTCAAAATTGAAAACTAAGATTGATATCACTTTTGATGTTCCAGAGTCTTCGAAAAAATCAGTGGAAGAAGCTATTAGGGGCGTTAGTACTTATGGTATTGACGCTGAAGAAGCATTAGAAGGTGTTCGCAGACAATGGGCATTAAATAAGGATGCTTCGGATGAAACAAATGCCGCTGTGGTTAAAGGGGCAGCGACTATTGCAGCATCCTATGCTGGAATTGATTTTAATGAACTTATACAAGAAACCAATGAGATTGGTGCGACGTTAGGTATTACTAACGAGGAAGCATTGGGACTAGTTAATACATTATTAAAAACAGGATTTCCACCAGAACAATTAGATATTATTGCTGAATATGGGGATCAGATGATTCAAGCTGGATTTTCGGCTAAAGAAGTCCAAGGAATTATGTCAGCAGGGGTCGATACTAAGAGTTGGAATATCGATAACCTATTAGATGGTGTAAAAGAAGGGCGTATCAAAATGGCTGAGTTTGGTGCGGGTGTAGATAAATCTATGCAAGAGGTTTTAGATAAAACAAAGATTTCGGCGGATCAGTTTGGAAAATGGGGTCAAGCTATCGCTCAAGGTGGCGAAGGTGGACAAAAAGCGATGCTTGAAGCCACGAAGGCTTTAGCTGGTGTTGAAAATGCAACAGACAGAAATGCACTTGGCACGAAGATGTTCGGTACTCTTTGGGAAGACCAAGGAAAGAAAATCATCGACACTATTTTGAAAGCAGAAGGAAAACAAGTTGATTTAAAAAAAGGGGTAGAGGATTTACATGGTGCTACTTCTAAAATAGATGCAAGCCCAGCAGTTAAGTTTCAAAAAGCAATGCAAGATTTACAAGTAGCTCTCAAACCAGTTCTAGGTGTTATAGCTGATGTTGTTGCTAAAATTGCGGATTGGATTTCTAATAACCCAAAGTTAGCAGCTACATTAGCAGCTATAGCAGTAGCTATAGGTGTAATTTCAGGAGCATTTATGGCTTTAGCGCCAATAGTTGTTGTCATATCGACCATAGGGGCAGCAATGATGGGATGGGTAGCATTAATTGCAATTGTTGTAGCAGCAGTTGTTGCTTTAGCTGTAGCCATTTATCAAAATTGGGATTCTATAACGAAATGGACCATTGATGCCTGGAATGCAATTGGAGAATTCTTAGTAAGAATATGGGACGGGATTGTGCAATGGGCAAGTGAAGCGTGGAATAGTATTAGTGAATCTACATCAGAAGCTTGGAACTCAATTAAAGAATATTTAATAGAGCTATGGAATGGAATAACGGAGTCATTAACTGAAACATGGAACACGATGGTTGAAGCTACTCAGGAAACATGGAATTCAATCATTGAATATTTGACTGGAATTTGGAATGAGGTAGTTGAGACGTTGTCAGAAGTTTGGATTAGTATCAGCCAAACCACTTCGGAAGTGTGGACAGCGATTAGTGAGTTTTTCATTAGCACCTGGAATGGACTAGTTGCTTTTATAACTCCTGTACTACAAGGAATTGCTGATTTCTTTTCTATGATTTGGAATGGAATTTCAACAGTTATTCAAACCGTATGGAATTTCATTACTCAATATTTACAAGCAATTTGGACAGCAATTCTATACTTTGCTACTCCAATTTTTGAATCTATACGAGAGTTTTTAGCTTCGATATGGGAAACTATTAAGCAAAAAGCTATAGCGGTGTGGGATGCACTTGCAAATTTCTTAACGACTTGTTGGAGTGGAATAGTTTCAATTGCGACAACAGTATTTGATTGGATTAAAAATACAATTACAACTGTTTGGAATGCAATCAGTTCAGCAACAATGACTGTATGGAATGCAGTGAAAAACTTCTTGCAATCATGCTGGAACGGACTAGTTTCTTTTGTGGTACCAATTTTTAATTCGATAAAAGGATGGATTATAAATACATGGACCACGATTAGTTCTACAACAAGTACGGTATGGAATGCTGTAACAAACTACTTATCTAGTTTATGGAGTTCAATCGTTTCTATAGCAAGGGCTATTTTTAACAACATTAAAGAGGCTATTTCAACAGTTTGGAATATGATTAGTAGTACTAGTATCAGCGTATGGAATGGCATCAAATCTACTCTTGTGAGTATTTGGGAAGGGATTAAATATACAGCAGCATCAGTCTGGCGTGGATTGATGGATGCAATTATGACACCCGTAAATTGGGTGACAAGGGCTGTTATTGGCGCGTTCGAAGGTATGCAATCAGCTATACTCGCTGTGTGGAGTGGAATTAAAAGTGGTATAAAAGCAGCCATCAACGGACTTATTTATATGATAAATAAATTCATTTATGCATTTAATACACCAGCACAATTATTAAATCGAATCCCTGGTGTGAGTGCTCCTACGATTCCATATGTTCCAATGCTTGCTAAAGGTGGAAAGCCTGTAGGTGATGGTTCATTTATTACCGGAGAAGCCGGACCAGAATTATTTACTAAGAAAGGTAATTCCATTACGGTTACACCTTTATCATCAAAAGAAAAATCGCTTGGTATAACAGGAACAATGAATCAATTGATGGGGGATATGAGTCGTATGATGGCTAGTTCTATGAGTCAGTTGTCAGGGCTAAAGACTGTTATGAGTGGTGTATATGGAAATATGTCAAATAGTAGACAAGCTATGACCAGCGGCGTTGCAAATCAAGTATTCAATTACTCTCCTGGATCATCCGG
>NZ_CAJCKK010000058.1:0-7884 GCF_903970865.1 Bacillus sp. ME78 | reverse complement strand
CTTGAACGGGTGCACTCATACCGACAACGAATAACTGAATTAATGTTTTATTATGATTGTTTGTAAAATCCTCAAATACAGTTTGTGGAGCGGTGGTTTCAAGGAAAACTGACACAGGTATATTTCCATTTGCATTTTCTGCAGAACCAGCTATCGTATGAGTTTCAATAAAACAGTTATTTTTTTGATTGTTGGAATGTGATTGGTTTTTATAATATTTTTTACCATCTTTATAAAAGTAATCAGCCATATGAATTTAAAGCTCCCTTCTTTTAGATATCTATATAGTCTATTTAATAAAGTAAAGTAGTGCTTGTACAACATAATAAAATCCGCTCTCGTAATTATCTAAAAATGTTATTTGGAAATTAAAGAGCGCCATTCAAGGCGCTCTCGGATAAACATTAATATTGAAAAAGAATACCACATTATATTTTATGCATGTTCTTAATAAATGTGTAGTTTTTTAGCAAAATCCTTATTTGAAAACAAGAAGCCCTAGAGTTAGGGCTCTAAGGCTTCTTATTTTGGTATTCTCACATGGTTTTTCAAAAAGAATAGAACATATTGAAGATAACATGTGAATGTTTCATAAATGTATCAAAAAAGTGAACAAAATTGCTAGTGGAGAAGAAGCAGAAATGAAGTTTCTAATACGTAAGTACGTGAAAGGTATTATTTCCAGTGAATAAAATGCGCATGGGACACCTAATCATTATTTTATCGGGGGAAAAGAATATGTTATGAACTTGGTTGAATGAAAAAATGAAAATTTTACTTTTAGAGTGAAACTAAACAAAAACGCTATTTTATTAGAAAAGGAGAATGAAAATGGAGGTCCAGTTAATTCACGAACAAACATATAAAAGTCAGTATGATTTAGAAAGTGCAGTAGAAAAATTCTACGATAGTCTCCGAGAAGAATTCGGAATGGTTGAGGACGAGGATATCAAGCAATTTGACCATATAAGCAGAGTATTTGAGGCGACGGCCGTAATGGAGAGAAGGTAGAAATATTCTTTGCGGATGATGCAGACGAAGATGAATCATGGGCTTGTAAAGCTTATCAAGTAGCTTAATAAAAACTTCATTTGAAAGAAAAGTGATCAGGGTGGAAGTTCAATATGATGCGCAGGGCCGAATGAAGTATCATCCTGATTACGATCCGAATCATAAGAAGCCGTATACAACGAAAGAATTAGCCTACATATGTAAGTATTATGGATTCGGAAAGGTGAAGGGAATTGCTTTAGCATTAGGAAGAACGGAATTAACGATAAGGCAGCTAGTAAATACTCTCCGGAAGAATGGAATGTTTGAAAAATATAAAACTATGGGTGAGTAATTACAATAAAAATTTCATTTTATAGAAATCAAAACCCTAGTTTCCTAGGGTAATGGTATAACTGCCAAATATATTTTATTCGTTTATATCGTAACTTAATATTACGTTAAATACATCAGGTAAATGAAACCAATTGTAGAAAATAAGAGCAGTTAGCAAAAGCTAACTGCTCATCTCCAAGGGGGAACAAGGAGAAAATCTAATGTCATATATAGTATTGACGTAATATTTAGTTTTATTCGTGAAGAATTACGTTTAACTTAATGCATAACCAACGATTAAAGTTAGTGTTAAAAACACTGATAATAACAATGTTAGCAGAACTGTTACTATGCTTCTAAGCATTGCTATCCAATTACCTGCTTTAGAGAATCCTTTAATACCAGCAAAAAAAGTTCCTATTGAAAAAATGAGTACAAAAAATAAAGGGTGAAAATAAACGATATTTATAAACGACGCATTCATTTCAGGTGTGCATACTTCAAGATATAAAAGAAAAAAAGCAATGCAAACGAATGAAAAAATAAAAGACCGTAGATTTATATTATGCTTCATAGGTTGCTCCTTTGTTATCAAAATATTTCTATTAAATTTTAATGGAAAATATAAGAAAAATATAGTGGTTATAAATTAGAATGAATTTTTAAACAAAATAATTCTTTTGTTTAAAGAAAAACAAGCCACCACGTTACAATAATTGGAGATATTTTCCAAGGTTTCCTTAAGAGGGTGGGAATAGAAAGAATATCTTCGAGAGGAAAGGAATTAATTTATGTTAGGAAATTGGTTGGATAAATTAAAAGAACCTAAATGTATACATTGATATAAACTTATTAATAGTCATGACAATGAAGATTTTAAAACTGGTAAGATGGGGATAGTTAGTTATTATAAATGTGAAAAGTGCTGGAATTGTTCTAAAGGAAGGAATATCTGAAATATAAATATAATTGAGGGGAGTGAAATAATAATGGAAACTAGTACTTTTTTAGGGCTGTTCTGGGGATGGATGACGGTTATCGTATCGGGAATACTTTTCGTCCGTCCATCGGTGCTACGTGACTTAAAAAAATTAGTGGTTGAAGACAGAGGGTTTGGTATTATGTATGGTTTTCTATCAATTTTCCTAGGATTAGGTACTGTAATTCTACATAATGTATGGGGATTCAACTGGCAGGGATTCCTAACGGTTATTGCATGGCTTGCATTATTAAAGGGAATTTACATAATTGCATATCCTGAACCCTCCAAGAAAACAGACTTTGAAGTAAGGATACTATCAACACGTATAGTACTCGCTATCATTGGTGCTTTGGCTTTATGGATGCTTATAGTAATCTATATAAAATAATCTTTTTTTAATAAATAAAAGAGCCTGATATGAGAGAAAATGCCTTTTCAAAAATTGCATATGAGGAAAATCAATGTCAATAGTTTAATACCAATAAATTAGAATTAATTCCAGGTATTAAGTATTGAGAAATAAAAAATATTTAACGCAACAAATTGGTTAACTTTATGAGCTAACCAATTGTTACACAAAAGAAAATTAGGCCCTATAAGTAATAGATGTGTAACTTAAAGTTATAGTTATAGTGTAAGCGAGATTGAAAATGTTATATGAAAGTAATTCTGTTTAAAAGTTTTATTTTGTCATAAATAAAAGAGCATTTAGCCCAGCCTAACTGCTCGATACAGAGGTAATAGTCTAGCTACATAGATATTATATGCTGAGTTATTGATTTTATTTGTGTAAAACACAAAAGAGCAGCTAACAAAACCTAGCCGCTCTAAACAGTGATGTGTCTCTAGATGTAGTTGTAGTATAAACAGAACGTTGAGTTTTATTCATGGGGAGATAGAAATGGGCTTGAAAATAGAATATAGTCCGGCTAGAAAACTAGAGGACACCAATTTTTAGAACTGCGATAAAATTGTTTTAAGAAATGGTGTTCTCTTTATTTTGAAAGGGGATTTAGGAAATGAAGGTATTAGAATAGAAATGGTTAATAAACGCATAGATTGATAAAAAGTAAAGGGCAAATCCCTTATGAGAATAAGGAATATTATCATTTTTGTTACTATTTTCTTCTATCTTTATATATAATTAATTTGTATTTTATATATAAATTAGGAGGGAATTTATGACTACAAATAAGGACTACATTCGTTATATCCGGGGAAAAGTAGGACATGATTTAATATTTCTTAATTTTGCTGGAGGTATTGTTTATAACGAACGAAATGAAATTCTTTTACAAAAACGGGGAGATAGAAATGAATGGGGTCTTCCAGGTGGTGCTATGGAACTTGGAGAATCTCTTGAAGAAACCGCTAAACGAGAAATATTTGAGGAGACAGGATTAAATGTTGAAGTTGAACATCTTATAGGTGTCTATTCTAAATATTCTGGTGAGTTTCCGAACGGAGATAAAGCTCAGACTATCACTCATTGTTTTCAATGTAAGCCAATTGGTGGAGAACTTACTGTAGATGGTATTGAGACTTTGGATTTAAAATACTTCCCAATAGACCAAATACCAAAATTATTCACAAAACTACACGAAGATGCCTTAGAAGATTGGCTTTCCAAAAGAAAAGGTGTATTTAGATAAAAAACTTTCAAATTAATTATCCATAATCTTTAACTAACAGGTGCTTTAATTGAGCAAGAAAATAAAAACCTTTAACTTCCGCTAAAGATAATTATGTTAATGATCTAGTGATGGCAGTTCTCGTAAGGACAAAAAGAGGAACGTATATAAATAGAGTTGTAGAAATAGAAAGAGTGGATTCCTTGTGAGAGAGTAGGGATCCACTTTTTTCTTGCCACTGATAAAGAGACACTATATCTGACTTGCATAAATATCCTATTTATTCAAATTTGTCCTTTCTAATGGTACAATTAGATTCATGGAGGGATATTATGGTAAGTTTTTATGTAACACTGTTTCTTATATTTGGTACTGCGATATTTTTATTTTTCTTGTCCGGTTCATCAAAAATTAAGGCTAAAAATCTATCATTGATAATGATCTGTTTAGGGATAAATCTACTCACAAGTCCAATGGCTTTATTTATAGGTGTGATGGCAACAGACTCTCCATATAGCACTACGCTTGATTTTTTTGGAGGATGTCTCTTTATTCAGGGAATACCGCTCCTCCTCCTACTTGCAGCTTTTTTGAAGTTTGCAATAGCAAAGAAAACAAAACAAGTATAGTATAAACTCTATATTTCTTTTAATAATTTAGGGTTATATCTTTTCTGCGTTAGCTGCTTTTAACCACGCTTCGTAGAATTCTGTAACTGATGCATACCGTTCTGCGCGATCTTTATTTACAGCACGATACGCTACCTCATATAATTCCTTACTTGCTTCCCATTTTATAAAAGAACGATCTTTTTCACCGCCTAAAAGTGAGAAAGCCATTGCTCCCATATTAAATACATTTGTTCTTTCATCAATTGTTGCGTTTAGTTCAAATTCCTCTGGTGACATAAAACGGGAGGAACCCCATAGCCGGCCCATTTTATTTATGTAAGGTTTCTTACTGTATAAATCTATATCACAAATTTTTGTTTCGTTTGTATTAAAATTATATAAAATACTACCGTCATAAAAATCTATTGCTACATAGTTTTTCTTTTCTACATAAGTATGGAAAGAAAAAAGGGAATGTAAGGAATGAATTCGTTCTATAGCAGATAAATGTCTAAATTTATAAAATGGAGAGTTTGGATTTTTATATTTCTCAGGAGGTGGGAAACTCCAATGCGAATGAAGACATTCACCATCAAACCAATCGAAAATTAATACATATCCAGATTGAGCTGGAAAATGATCAATTAGTCTTATGAGCGATTCATGTTTTAAATCTTCATAGATAGTAACTGAATTTTTTAGCCTTTTAATAGCGTGACCCGTTGTTCCTTCAAATGCAATTGTTTGTGCTCCTGCGTATTTGATAAATTTCTTATGCTCATCTTTTTCTACACCAAAACTTATATTACCTGAGTCTTGCTGGTCAAAAACTGCAAATACGGTTCCTAATTTAATAAGCCAATCAAAATTATGATATTCTTTTAATTGGAATGTTACGTTATTTAACTGAATTTCCACGGAATTATCTTTCATAGATTACCTCACATTTAATATAATTATGTTGTACATTCCACTATTCGACATATTTTATGGAAATCCTATGCTAATAATATAAAATTTTATAAATATAATGATAAACACTTATAAAGAGGTGAATACAATGGATCAACAAATTGTTATTAAAGCATATCAAAAAGACTGGGTTGAAGAGTATATAAAAGAAAAAGAGAAATTCTGTTCCTTGTTAGGACAAGAAATAATTGCTGTTGAACATATAGGAAGCACAGCAGTAGAAGGATTAGGAGCTAAACCTCTTATTGATATGATGATTGGCGTAACAGACTTACAAATTACTGAAAACTGGATTGAAATTCTATCGGAAATTGGATATGAGTTTGTTCCAAAAGATGCAACCAATTGGCGTTTTTTTAGAAAGGGAAAATGGAGAGCGGGTACTCATCATTTGAATATTTATATTTATAATAGTGATGAGTGGAGAAACAATATTTTATTTCGTGACTTTCTAATAAGCCATGAATGGGCACGTAAAGAATATAGAGAATTAAAAGAGAGGCTTGCTATTACATATGCTTTTGATCGTGTTTCATATACAAAGGCAAAAGCGCCATTTATTCGAAAAATATTAGAATTGGCTAGAATTCAATAAATTTATAGATTCTTATCTAACTAGTTTTGAAACCTCTTCCTATACTTTTTATAGGGAGAGGATTTTTTGTTTTTTTCATGACAAAATATATAATTTCTAATTATTGGAGGCAAACTATTTTATTTATTTTGATATTTCTAGTACATTGGAAATATTAAGGGGGTATTAAGCAATGAAAGCTATTGTACATCAATATGAAAAAGGATTAGAGGGGTTAGAATATAAATTTTCACCTGAGATAAGTCCTAATGCAGGTGAAGTAAAAATAAAGTTAAAAGCTGCAGGGTTAAATCATAGGGATTTATTTATTATAAACAATAGAAAAGAAATGGATCTACCATTAGTAATAGGGTCAGATGGCTCAGGAATTGTTACAGAAATAGGAGAAGGAGTTTCAAATATTACACTACATACAGAAGTTATTATTAATCCTAGTATTGGATGGGAACATGCTACTGAAGTACCGGAGTTACCGGAAGTGCTAGGTGGACCGAAAGATGGAACGTTTGCTGAATATGTAATTGTACCGGCTGAAAATGTAGTAGAAAAGCCGGCATATCTTACTTGGGAAGAATCAGGTGTTTTATCTTTATCCGCATTAACAGCATATAGAGCACTTTTTACAAAGGGTAGATTGAAGTGCGGTGAACATGTTTTAATTCCGGGAATAGGAGGTGGTGTAGCTACATTTGCCATGTTATTCGCGAAAGCAATCGGCGCAAAAGTGAGTGTTACTTCAAGGGTAGAGAATAAAAGGGAACTTGCTGAAAAATATGGTGCAGATATTTCTTTTAATAGTACCGGAAATTGGGAAGAGAGCTTACAAGGTGAAAAAGTAGATTTAATAATAGATAGTATAGGCCCGGCAACTTTCTTGAAATATTTTGATGTATTAAAACCAAATGGAAGAATCGTGAATTTTGGTGCAAGCTCAGGAGATAAAATTGAATTACCATTACGCGCATTATTTTATAATCAAATTGATATTATGGGAACATCCATGGGTAGCCGTGAGGAATTTAATGAGATGATAAAGTTTATTGAAAAATATCAAATTAAACCAATTATTGATAAGGTTTACTCGTTAGAAGAAGCAATTCGAGCACTAAGCCGTATGGAACATGGGGAACAATTCGGAAATATTGTACTTCAAATGAATTAAAAAATATGATTTTACAATTAGTATATTTAAATGAACATGTTATGTATTTCAAATATGAAAAAAATACGAACCGCCTTATTATAAAGGCTTACCGGCTTTATACATAAATAGCGTATAAAATTTGTTTTATAATTGTCACATGAGTAATAGTAAAATGAGAATTAGATGAAAAAAGTTTAAGCCTATTTTCATAATGGTATTGTATACTGTGTAAATCAAGAACACTTGTATGTAAGGAGAGAGTTTAATGAATTACACAGTATTTCAGTGGTTTAATAATTTTGCTGATTCATCCAAACTATTAGATACGTTAATGATTGCTATTACAAATAGCGCTGCATACGTAGCCGTTCTATTTATGTTTATCTTATGGTTTAATAATGGAAAGAAAGAAAAGGCAATTAGAAAACAATATACAGTTTTATATACGACGCTTTCGGTTATTATTGCATTATTAGTAAATGTTCTTATACACGCGGTATATTACCATCCGCGTCCATTCGTATCACATGATGTACATCAATTAGTACCACATGCAGCAGATTCATCATTCGTTAGTGATCATTCTGTACTTGTATTTTCAATCGCCTTCGTATTTATTCTTA
>NZ_CAJCKK010000057.1:0-8666 GCF_903970865.1 Bacillus sp. ME78 | reverse complement strand
CCAATAAAGTTAGTTTGTCTAGCATCTAAAAATAAAAATTGACGTTTCACGTTGTTTGTTTCGTTCAGTTTTCAAAGAACTACTTGGTCGCTCATTTGCGACTTCCTTATGTTAACATCTTCATTAGTTAATGTCAACTAAGTTTTTCATTTCGTTTGTCGCTTGCGACGTTAATGTCATCGGCGACTTGTCCTATATTACACCCCTGTAGATCAATCGTCAATACTTTTTATCTTTTTTATTTTATAAATTATAAAAGCTTTGCCCTCTCTTAATTTCTAACACATCCTTAGAACTTCATAAACGTATGTATTCAAACTAACAATCTGCAGACTACACTCTCTAACTTAATACTAATACTTTTCTAAAGAATGAATGCGAGACCAAGTAAATATATATTAAGGATAATATTTTTTCTTTTCGTACGCCCCCCCTTCTACTCATCTCTAGGGGATTATATATAAAACATTTCTCTTCTTTACCTTTAATCAACAAAAAGGAAAAGAAATCTAATAAACTTAGGAGGCGTTATGAAATGCATGTTAATAAAAAGATAATTTATGTATCCCATGATGCCCATTTCCACGGAGCACAGCTACTTTCTTTACATACTATTAAGGCTCTTAAAGAAAACTTTGATTACTCTGTTGCAATTATTTCTATTGGATCCGGTATTTTAATTCCCGATTTCCAAAAGTACGGTCCTGTTTATTGTCTCGAGCAAGATTATCAAACAAAAGAAAAGGTCGAATTATTAATAAAGGATTTATTATCACAGGATTTTACCCTCGCCATATGTAGCACTGTCATAAGTGGCGATATCGTCGCATTACTAGCTAGACACAATATAAAAGTTGTTTCATTAATACATGAATTACCGCATTTAATACAACAGTACTCTGCCGAAGGGAAAGCTAAAAACATCGCTGAATTTGCTTACAAAGTTGTTTTCCCTTCACAATACGTACAAGAAAAATTTCGTACAATCACTGAATTGGATCCTCAAAAATGTCACATTCTCCCTCAAGGTTTGTTTAACCACAATCCTTATAAGAATAATATCGCAAAAGCTAGAAATGAGTTACGTAAGAAGCTTAACCTGCCTCTAGATAGCAAAATCATCCTGGGTGTAGGCTTCGCAGATTATCGAAAAGGAATCGATCTATTCTCACTTATCTCTTACTCAGTAAGAAAGACTCACAAGGATATTCATTTTATTTGGGTAGGGAGAACAGATGTTCAATTCCTGAATACACTGCCCCCTAAATATAAAGCACATTTCACAGTAATCGATCCTACTCCCGATATCGGATTATATAACGCCGGAGCTGACTTATACTTATTAACTTCAAGGGAAGATCCTTTTCCAAATGTTGTTTTAGAAGCATTAGATGCAAAACTTCCTGTTATAGGGTTTAAAAATGCTGGAGGTTTTGAGGATGTTGTTACAGAAAAAACCGGTGCCTTAGTAGACTTTTTAAATTTACCCAAAATGCTAGAAAAAATATATGAATTTATTCATGATGAGGGATTACGATTACAAAAGGGAAGCTTTGGCCAAGAACTTATCGAAAAAAACTTCAATTTTCTTACTTACATTTATCAATTACTAGATCTTCTCGAACATAATTACAAAAAGATAAGCGTAATCATACCAAACTATAATTATGAAAAATACTTACCTGATCGAATCGAATCAATATTAAACCAAACCTACCCTCTTTACGAACTAATTTTCTTAGACGATGCCTCCACTGATCATAGCGTATCAACATTTAAAAAACTGCTCTCAAAAGAAAATAAGATCCATCTGAAGGTTCAACAGGTTATTAATGATACAAACTCTGGTTCTGTATTTAAACAATGGATAAAAGGCGTCACTGCAGCAACTGGTGATTATATTTGGATTGCAGAGGCCGATGACTTATGCGATAAGACATTTTTACAAGAGGTGATGCAGGGGTTTTATATAAATAACAATATTGCCTTAAGCTACACACAATCAAAACAAATAGACGAACAAGGAAATGTATTGGCTAATCATTATTTAAATTACACAAATGATATCGATGAAGAGAAATGGAAAGCCCCCTATTTTCGAAAAGGCGTCGACGAAATAAAAGATACGTTACTTATCAAAAACACTATACCTAATGTCTCGAGTGTAGTTTTTAAAAATATAGATATGAAGAAAACAGAAAAACAGTTAGAAAAGTTCAAAATAGCTGGTGACTGGTTCTTCTATGTTTCTCTTCTTACAGAGGGAGATATTTACTTCAATCCAGCCCCCCTAAACTATCATAGACGACATTTAAATAGTGTAACAAGAACAGAAGATTCATATTCCCATTACAATGAAGTTGTGCAAATGCAAAATTTCATTAAAGAAAGCTTTACTATCGATGACATTTCTAAAATGAAAATGTATACATATAGAAAGTATCTTAAAGCATACTTAAAAATTTAAACGTATGCTTTCTCTGCCATCAATATCTCTTGTAAGGCGATACTATTATTTAAGGGGGAATACTCTTTGAAAGACTTTATAGAGGAACATAAAGATTTAATTTCTCAAATCGCACACAGCTACAATGTAAATGCAAGTATCCATCCTGAGGATCATATCTTTCAGTTCATTGTCACTAATCCCGTTTTCCCATCAAAAAAAGAAGCGATAGATTACTATTTTAAAGACGGGCAAAACTCAGCACAAATACTCTTAGACTTAATCACTTCCCTTTATCCTCCTACAGGCAATCCAATCAAATTGTTAGAGTTTGCATCTGGATACGGCTGCGTAACACGTCATTTATTAAATCTACAAGCGAATTTGAGTATAACCGCTTGTGATATACACGAAGAGGCCATTTCCTTTATTGAAAACAAATTAAATAATCCTTCTATATTATCTCATCCTGAGCCCGAACAGTTAAAATTAGACTCCTCTACGTACGATATTGTTTTTTGTCTATCCTTTTTTTCTCATATGCCTGATACAACTTGGTTTCGTTGGCTTCAAACATTGTATAACGCTGTTTCACCTGGTGGTTTATTCATTTTCACAACCCATGGCTATCAAAGTAAAAAATATTTCGGGTTTCCAAATTTAAACGAACAGGGCTATTGGTTTCTCTCTTCTAGTGAACAATTCGATTTAGATGTTAATCAGTACGGACAAACGATAGTTAGCCCCTCTTACGTGTGTGACAAAATTAAATTATTGCCCTATAACCCAATCATCAAAAAGTATACTGAAGGATTTTGGTGGGAACATCAAGACCTTTGGGTAATAGAAAAAGAAGTAAAATAATAAACCACGCTCTGCTTAAATACAAGTAGAGTGTGGTTTATTATTTTTTACTATATAAGAACTCTTCAATCCATAGCTTATTTAATCTAATCCCATTTTTAAAATCTATTTTAGGTTCCCAATTCAATTCTTGTTTTATCTTATCAATATTTAAAATGATTCTTTGGACGTTCTCTTGTTTTTGTTTATAACAGATAAAATCCACTTTTCTTTCTGTTATTTTCTCTAGTTCCACAATAATTCGTTTTAAAGAAAGACCTTTGCCACTCCCTATGTTATATACGCAAGATTTCAATTGATTTAATTGTGCTAGTTGTATAGTAATTTCAACTAAATCATCGATATAAATATAATCTCTAATAATCTCCTCTGGATTCCCATATATATTAATCCTTTCATTACTGAGATGCTGATACAAAAAACAATTTATCGCCCCAACTTTTTTTAAGGGGTTTTGGTATTTTCCATACGGATTAGAATATCTACATACAACATAATCTATTCCATATTTTCTCTTATAAAAATACAAATAATTCTCGAGCGAAACTTTTGTTATTCCATACGGGGAAAGTGGTCTTAATGGATGTTTCTCATCAATAGGCAAATATTCAGGTTCACCATAAACTGTGCCTCCCGAAGAAGCTAATATAATTTTTTTAATACGAAAATCTTTAACACTTTCCATGAAATTAAGAAAAAATAAACTGCTATTAATATCGCCGAAAACATCTTCAATTGAAGTTGCTACGTTAGACGTCGCAGCTAAATAAATAATAATATCTATATTCACTAAAGCCTTATATATATCCTCAACATTTTCTAAATCACCTTTAATAAATTCAACTTCACTTATAATATTTTGAGGAAAATTATTTATATGCCTGGAAAATACTTTTACATTTTGCCCCTGTTTCAATAAACCCAATGCGAGGTTGATACCAATGAAACTATTTCCACCTACTATTAAATAATTATTCTTCCTCATAATATCATCTCTCTAGTAATAAATTTTTCCCATCGTCAAACCTAAAAACATACACAAATAAACTGGATCATTTCGATTATTCATCTTCTTATCATTGTATGTTTGTTATAAATTTTCATTATCTTTATTTTCTATTTTCATTTTGGAAGAACTTCCTTATTCAGATTGACTGCAAAAACATTCATAATATTTACTCATCCCCATGAATATATTTAATAAACAATCCTCACTTGTTTAACCCATAAAAAAACTTCTACATACACAAGGTTCTCAAAAAAAGGAGTGCGAAACTCATGAAAAATATAAATCAAGAGCTTTTAAATCATGTAATTCTACATAAAGACCGAATTCCGCATTACCATAAAGACTTTCCCCTTATACTATTTTGGAGTCACAGAAGCGGATGCACCGCATTAGCTAATTGGTTCTTTTTTCAAATTGGATTATTTACTGAAGCAAAGAAATACAATGACTTTATTCATTACTATGAATTCTGGGTGTATAAGAACAATATAAATTACATACCAGAGTTACAGAATGGTCTTCTAGAAGGTAAAAAGGATGTTTGTAAACTTGTGCGAAATCCCTATACAAGGGCTGTCAGCTCATTTCTATTACTTGCTGACAATCCATACGCTAGCCCCCAATGGGAAAGTATCCGTCATTATTTTTATAATGATAAATATAGTAATCAAGGAATATCATTTAAACAATTTTTATATTACGTTCAGGCATTTGGTTCCAATTCCCTAGCAATAGATATACATTTTAGCCAACAATACGTCCCTGGTGAAGAAAACTTCATCCAATGTTATATTCCTTTAGAAGATTTTAATGCACAAATCACCAAACTGGAACACACGTACGATTTGATAAAATCCAATTTAGCACTTCTTACAAATTCAGATCATCATCGCGCCCACAAGATGATTTATGCAGGGAGCTATGCAGAACTTAGCATTACAGATGAAGCCTTCCCACGATTTCCAACATACGAAAGCTTTTATGATAAAGAAACTATGGATTTAGTTACAGAAATATATGCACAGGACTTTGAAATGTACCCATACACGAGAGGGATACTTTAAGTCTATACATTTTTCTATGAATAAAAGCTAATGCATCGCATAGCATAAAGTGAAACTTTAATTCGAGTCGGGTTCTCTTCAACTGATTATTCCCTTTTCCTAATCGCT
Organism: Bacillus sp. ME78; assembly: GCF_903970865.1. Classification (NCBI taxonomy): domain Bacteria; kingdom Bacillati; phylum Bacillota; class Bacilli; order Caryophanales; family Bacillaceae; genus Bacillus; species Bacillus sp. ME78. Next base: position 3,175 of record NZ_CAJCKK010000057.1, on the reverse strand, counting down.
ATTTTAAGAGATACCTAACTTTCACCTATTCCCTTTGATTTCGCCGATTGTTGACGTGTATCATACTTTCCATAAATAGATTGCATGTAACATAGGAGTGATGTCGTGTGGAAATCAATTTGAAACACAATAATGGGTACTGCGTTATTTGCGAAAAGAAAGCTACATTTATAGAGCATAATGATTGGCTTAGAGATCATTATTTATGTTCTACATGTAACTCTATCCCAAGGCAGCGAGCTTTAATCCATACTTTACACACATTTTTTCCAAAATGGGATTCCTATAGTATCCACGAATCCTCTCCTGGAGGAATTACAACTCAGCTACTATTAAAAAACTGTAAAAACTATACATATTCTCAATACTTTAAAAACTATCCTCTTGGCCAATACTTTCAAGGAATTAGATGTGAGAACTTAGAAGACATGACTTTTGAAAATGAATCTTTTGATTTATTCATTACTCAAGACGTTTTTGAGCATGTAATGACGCCAAACAAAGCCTTTAAAGAAATAGAACGAGTATTAAAACCTGGCGGCGCTCATGTATTTACTGTGCCTTGGTATCATACACTCACAAAAACTGTGCAAAGAGCAAGATTGAATAAAGAGGTGATTGAATATATTGAAGAGCCCATTTATCACGGAAACCCTATTGATGAGAATGGGTCTTTAGTAACGTTCGATTGGGGGCAGGATATGATTGAATATATTTATACACACACAAATATGTATACCATTGTTTATTTACAAAAGGATAGATCACTCGGGTTAGATGCTGAATTTTTACATGTTTTTATTAGTAAAAAGCAAGAAAATAAGGTTTAATCACTATATAATTCGGAGGTTTGACAAATGCATAACTTTAAGTTAGGAAGTGATTTTGATAATCTTGTTAATTCACTATCTGATGTTGAACTTCTAAATTTATTTATACAAAGTTGTTCCCAAACAACGATAAATGGGGTTCCCGTACCTAGGTTTCCTCCTGAAGAAATTCAAAAACAATTTGTAGGTGCTTCCTATGAACATGCTCTTTATGAAGCATATTTGTTTTATAGCTATATAAAACAATACGCCCAGAATTTAGGTGTTCCCGTGAATAAAGAAAGTAAAGTTTTAGACTTCGGCTGCGGATGGGGAAGAATTATACGCTTCTTATTTAAAGATGCCTCTGATCAAAATTTACTTGGCATTGATGTGGATCCTGCGATGATCACACTTTGTAATGAAACACTAGGAAGAGGGATATATAAAACAGCAAGTCCACATCCCCCTGTAGAATTTATTAGTGACAATTCATTAGATATCATATTCGCTTATTCTGTATTCTCACATTTATCCGAAGAAACTGCTGAAAATTGGATAAAAGAATTTTCAAGAGTTCTTCGCCCTGGTGGAATTTTCATCGCAACAACACAAGCGCGCTATTTTCTTGATTTTTGTCAACAATTCCACGAACATCCTGAATTAATTCAAACAGGATGGCATAAAACTTTATCTCAAGCTTTTCCAGATATACATCGCGCCATCTCGGATTATGAAAACGGAAAATTTGTCCACAGCGCTACTGGTGCAGGGGATGTTAGAAATAGTAGTTTTTACGGAGAAACTGTTATACCTAGGACTTATATTGAAAATCATTATGAGAAATATTTAAAGCTACAAGATTTTTTTGATGATGTAAATCGATTACCACAAGCCCTCTTTGTCCTTCAAAAAATTTAATTCCTTTTATTCAACGTAATACACTTAATTTCATGACGAAAAGCACTTTCTATTTCAGCTATATATCAAATTACCTAATACTCTCTTATTAAGTAAGCTGTAAAAGCAAATTCAATACATACCATAAAAAAAACAGTAAACAGCTAACATATCTCTTGTTTTAAAATTACTCCACCAAATGAAGAATAACTTCCCAACAATTAAACTACGAAAAACATGAGGGGGGATATACTTTGAAAATAATCGCTTTTTACTTACCACAATTCCATCAAATTAAAGAAAATGATCGATGGTGGGGGAAAGGATTTACTGAATGGACAAATACTAAAAGTGCACGACCTTTATTTTCAGGACATTATCAACCGAGGGAACCTTATCAAGATTTTTATTATGACTTAACTAGCCCCTCCGTAAGAAAGTGGCAAGCAGAAATCGCTAAAGCATACGGTATATATGGTTTTTGTTATTATCATTATTGGTTTAAGGGAAAAAGACTATTAGAAACCCCCTTCAATGAGGTACTAAAGATGAAGGAACCTGACTTCCCTTTTTGTCTTTCTTGGGCAAATGAACCATGGACAAAATCTTGGGATGGTCTCGATAAACATATATTAATGCCTCAAGATTACGGAGATATATCTGATTGGAGGGAACATTTTGATTATTTATTACAGGCTTTCCAAGATGAGAGATATATTTATATAGATGATAAACCTCTATTCATTATTTATCGTCCAGGACATATTCCTGATTGTGAAAAAATGCTTAATTACTGGAATGCATTAGCGCGAGAAAATGGTTTAAAAGGCATATACTTTGCTGAAACATTAAACAGTTTTCCACTACCTAATATAAATGGATTCGATGCTAGCATTCAGTTTGAACCTTTCTATACAATTGCCCATGATAGTTCTTCAGACATAAATAAGGTCATATATGATTCTGATATGCAATTGAATGTTTGGGACTACGATAAAGTATGGATGTATATATTACAACGATCGCTCCCAAAGAAAAAAACATTTCCTGGGGCTTTTGTTGATTGGGATAATACTGCACGACGTAAAAACGCAAATAGCAGCATCTTTGTAGGTTCTACCCCTGAAAAGTTCACCATATATTTAAGCAAGCAAATTCATCGTACTTACTCTTTTTACAACAGCGAGTTTTTATTTATTAACGCATGGAATGAGTGGGCGGAAGGAACTTACTTAGAACCAGATAAAAAATATGGATTTTCTTATTTAGAAGGAGTTAAAAATGCAATTGATAGAGGTATGAAAGCATACAAAAAAGACGAGTCATTCTGACTCGTCTTAAAGTTGCTTGGCGACGTCCTACTCTCACAGGGACAAGGTCCCAACTACCATCGGCGCTAGAGAGCTTAACTTCCGTGTTCGGTATGGGAACGGGTGTGACCTCTCTGCCATCATCACCAAACTATG
>NZ_CAJCKK010000056.1:0-8747 GCF_903970865.1 Bacillus sp. ME78 | reverse complement strand
AACAACATCCAATTTTCGCTGGAATAACTACCGAAGGGCCTGATATACCAAAAACTGTTGATATATCATTAGGTAAAGCGTTTGATATACTTGTTCAAATTCAAAAAGTGAGTCCATCTCAACTATATCAATAAATTTAGAATCATGTGCCTTAATGACAACTTGAGAAGTGTTTCATATAATACTATGAATTTTGTTTTATATAGTAAGAAGAATAATTGTATTAGAAAAAATTAGCAATTCAACCTGTTAAGAGTAAAATGAATCTTCAATATGTAAAGCGCAAAAAACACTGAAGCGAAAAGCATCGGTGTTTTTTGCGCTTTCGGGCACAGATGCTACTTCAACCCTATTGTACAAGTGATTTTGTATGTAAGGAATTTGTAAGGAATAGGTAAGAAAAAAGAGATTTTCATTGTGTAGGATAAAAATATAAGGAGGCGTGAAGGGGGGAACAAGTACGGCCTACATATAAAACAAACAATCAGTAACAAGAGTGTTTTGTGAAAATAATGAGTACAATGATTGCAAATGCATTGTTGCCTTTTCATCATTTGGAGAATGGATAGCTGTGTGGTTCGTATATGACACTTCTATCAACTATCTATACAATTTTAATAGAAGAGAGGAATTTTTTATGAAAACATGCAGTAAAATTACATGTGCAAGTCTAGCACTTTTAATAGGTGGAAGTTCCCTGTTATACATAACACCAACATCAGTTGTAAAAGCAGAACCTACGCAAAATGTATCTAGTTCGTTACAAACAAGTACGCAAAGCAATCGTACTTCCGTTAAGAAAGCAATACGAGATGAACTGCAACTTGGATACCCGGGAATACTCGCTCAAATTTCTAAGGGTGGTAAAACTTGGAGTTATACCGCTGGGATAGCGGATCTGAGAACTAAGAAACCAATGAAAGCAGATTTTCGTTTTCGCATTGGCAGTGTGACGAAAACGTTCATTGCAACAGTTCTACTTCAATTATCTGGAGAGAACCGTTTGAATCTAGACGACTCCATTGAAAAATGGTTACCTGGCGTTATTCAAGGAAACGGATATGATGGTAACCAGATTACGATCCGGCAAATATTGAATCATACAAGTGGTATTGCTGACTATATAAATTCAAAAGACTTTGATATTACGGATACAAAAAAATCGTATACGGCTGAAGAATTTGTAAAGATGGGGATTTCACTTCCCCCAGACTTTGCCCCAGGAAAGGGTTGGTCTTATTCAAACACAGGATACGTATTACTGGGGATCCTTATTGAAAAAGTAACTGGCAACAGTTATGCCGAAGAGGTTGAAAATCGGATTATTGAACCGCTTGATTTGTCAAATACATTTCTACCTGGCAATTCAAGCGTGATTCCAGGCACCAAGCATGCCCGTGGCTATTTGCAACTAGACGGAGCGAGTGAGCTAAAAGACGTTACTTATATTAACCCAGGTAGCTCGGATGGAGATATGATTTCTACTGCTGACGACTTAAACAAATTTTTCTCTTACTTACTAGGTGGCAAATTACTGAAGGAACAGCAGTTAAAACAAATGCTTACTACAGTTCCTACAAATAGAGAGGGAACCGGATATGGTCTTGGAATCCTTGAAATTAAGCTTCCGAATGGTGTCTCGGTATGGGGACACAGAGGTGGCGTTCTAGGGTTTTCCACTTTTGCTGGTGGAACACTTGGAGGCAAACATACATTGGCCGTCAATTCGAACAGTTTTAACATTAATAATCCAGAGTCTTTTAAAAACGTTTTAATTGCTGAATTTAGCAAGTAGGCAAAAAGGAAAACTGGATACATTTATCATTTGTAATTTTAATCGGAATAGATTACCGATTAAAATTAGTATAGAGGGAATTAAGTATCTAGAAACAATCAATCCGATAATGAGAGATGGCTAAGTAAAAGGATTTGTTTATATATTGTATTCTCTCCAGCCGATTAAAGAAGTAACAGATATAATGAGTGATTATTATGTATATATTATTGTAGTCGTGTTTGTATCGTCACTGATTATAAATTTGTATAAGGTGCGAAGTCTAATTTAAGACTTCGCACCTTTGCTGTTTAACAGCTTTTATTACTAAGCTATTAATAATAGCAAAAAGGAGAATGTAACTAGTTATGCAGATGAATCTTGGCACAGGCGCTATGTAGGAGATTTTGCTGAAAATAAATTTAGAAGAATATATGAATTAGAGACATGAAAGCTGAAGTGAATTTTAGTAGTTTTTATGTTTATCAGTTACTTGAAATTCTAGCTGTTTTGTGTGCATAGTTTTTCCCTCTGTGATTGATAGCGCATAGATATGAGGCTTATTTTATATGTATATTCATGTTACCGAGTATACATTGAATGAGATTTTTTTAGAACTAAATACAGTGTTATCCCCATGCCCATCAACTTAAAAATTTAGAATCCCCCCAAAAAAATTATGAGTTTTTTGTTACAAGTTATCACAAAATTTCATTTTTGGGATAGTTTTATTTTCTGAGCTTGATTGCGATGAGCGGTACCCCATAAAGGCCCCTGATACATAATTGATGTTCAGCCATTTGTAGAAAACAATCCACTTATACCATTTTAACAAGAAGAAATATCTCGTCCATGTTGTAATATTGGCTTACGTTAAGCTTGTGAAAAAAACATATTCATGTATAATACAATTGATGTATGATACATTAGTTGTAGGAGGGTGACCTATTTGAAAAGAGAAGATGCCTTAAAACTAAGAACAGATATTAAGAAAATGATTATAATAACTGGGGTTTTTGAATCTCAAAATTTGCCCAATGGACCATTTGAAAAACCTTTACCAACTTCTCAAATGATGGCGTTAGAGGAACTAGAGGTGGAAAAATTAACTGTTTGGCAACTATCCAATAAACTTAGATTAGAGACTTCAACTGTAAGTAGATTGGTAGATAAGTTAGTAAAAAAGGGGCTTATTTATCGTGAAGTAAATGAAAAAAATAGAAGAGAACTTTTTCTGCACCTCACAGAAAAAGGTCACATAACTGTTAATTGCTTAAGAGAGCAATCCATTACATTTTATCAAAGTATTCTCAATAATTTATCAGAATCAGAACAAAAAATAGTTGTGGATGGTTTTGAATTATTTATTGATTCTATTTCTAAGTCTTTTGATTAGAGTGAGGTAAATCATAACATTTGGAGGATAAAATGAGTTTGGATTTTGAACGTCCTATTATTGAATTAAAAGAGAAATTTGATGAATTAAAGAAAATTATGAAAGAAAATAATGTAGATTTATCGTCAGAAATTCATGTATTAGAAAAACGTTTAAATAAAATGCAAGATAAAATTTATTCTAATATTACACCTTTTCAACGAGTTCAAATTGCAAGGCTACGTAACCGGCCCACGACATTGGACTATATACCTTTATTGTTTACAAACTTTCTCGAACTTCATGGTGATCGATTATATGGTGATGATAAAGCAATGATAGGTGGTATTGCAAAATTTAAAGGGATGCCCGTTACGGTTATTGGTCATCAAAGAGGTAGAAATACAAAGGAAAATATAGAAAGAAATTTTGGAATGGCACATCCAGAAGGTTATAGAAAAGCGCTAAGACTTATGAAACAAGCTGATAAATTTAATCGCCCTATTATTACATTTATTGATACAATAGGCGCCTATCCAGGGAAAGGGTCTGAAGAACGTGGAATTTCTGAAGCGATAGCTCGAAATCTATTTGAAATGGCTACACTTAAAGTGCCAATTGTTTGTATTGTAATTGGAGAGGCATCAAGTGGTGGAGCTCTTGGCATTAGTGTCGGTAACCATATCCATATGTTAGAGTATTCATGGTACTCGGTAATTTCGCCAGAAGGAGCAGCATCTATCCTATGGAAGGACGCTAAGTATGCTCCAGAAGCTGCTGAACATATGAAAATTTCAGCAAAAGATTTAAAACATTTAGGAATTATTGATGAAATCATTCCTGAAATTAAAGGTGGAGCACAAAATGATATAAAATCACAGGCAAAAATGATTGAATCTGTAATCGAATCATCTCTAAAAAAATTGATACTATTATCCTCGGAAGAGCTTATACAACAGCGGTATGAAAAGTATAGACAAATAGAGAATTATAAATAAAAATATTTAAAGTCCGTATTACATTTCGAAGGATTCCCGCAAAAAAATTCTAAAAATTTTGTAAGTAACCTCTTAAACTGGGATATGCTGATACTATTACTCTACAAAAGATGTGTGATCGGTATGGAAAAGGAAAATTTGTTCAAATGGAAGTATTATCAGCAAGATATTATTTTGTTAACTGTACGTTGGTACGGTACAACTTAATTTTTCGTGATTTAGTAGAAATGATGAGGAACCAGGATTATCTTACCATTATGCTAGAAATATATATGTTATATTTTCTTTTCCACTACCTTTGCACCAGAACCAAAAAATACGCTATTCTTTCTGTAGAATCATAGGAAAGGATGGCGTTTTTGTATGTATCTATCAATTTCTGACGAATTATAATTATTTGCTGAAGAATTATATGAACATCTTACCCCTTCATTTTTGGAAAATCTCGCTAGAGAGCTAGGTTTTGTAAAATGAAGACGTAAATTTCCAGAGTATGATTTAGCTACTATATGTGTCTGGATTAGTCAACGAGTAGCGAGTGATTCATTAGTCCGATTGTGTAGTCAGCTACATGCATCAACAGGAACTCTTATGAGTCCTGAAGGACTAAATAAGCGCTTTAATAAAAAGGCAGTGTTCTTTTTGAAACATATTTTCTCCACATTATTAAAAAATAAAGTTTGTGGAAAGTCAGCAATTCCAAGTGCTTCACTTACCTATTTTCAGCGAATTCGTATTTTAGATGTAACCATTTTTCACGTACCAAAACACTTGGCCAATGTATATCCTGGATCAGGTGGTTGTGCACAAACAGCGGGTATAAAAATCCAGTTAGAATATGATTTACATAGTGGTCAGTTTTTAAATTTCCAAGTGGAATCAGGGAAAAATAATGATAAAACCTTTGGAACAGAGTGTTTATCAACATTACGCCCTGGTGACCTATGTATTCGGGATTTAGGCTATTATTCACTGGATGATTTAGATCAAATGGATCAACGTGGTGTGTACTATATATCGCGACTCAAATTAAACAATAGGGTATATGTCAAAAATGAATTTCCTGAATACCTTCGAAACGGAACAATAAAAAAACAATCTCAGTACATCAAAGTTGATTTAGAGCACATCATGGATACTTTAAAACCAGGACAGTCCTATGAAATAAAAGAAGCTTATATTGGAAAGGATAAAAAACTATTTACTCGGGTGATTATGTATGGATTAACAGAAAAACAACTTCGTGAGCGTATGAAAAAACAAGTGTACACAGAAAGTAAAAAAGGGATTACATATTCGGAAAAAAGCAAACGATTAGCTGGCATGAACCTATATGTTACCAATACACCTTGGGAGATTGCTCCGATGGCAAATTGAAATCATTTTTAAAACTTGGAAATCCTTATTTCAAATTCATCATTGGCAACATATTAAACAAGAGCGATTAGAATGCCATGTTTATGGAGAACTCATTGCCATTTTGCTATGTTCTTCTACTATGTTTAAGATGCGACAATTAATTTTACAAAAGAAGAAACAAGAATTAAGTGAATATAAAGCAATTGGAATGATTCAAGATCACTTATCGAGTTTGTATCAAGCCATACAACAAAACATCCAAGAAATAACAAAGATCCTAATCAGCCTGTTCCACCTCCTACAGAAGAACGGAAGAAAATCTCATCGATATATGAGAAGAAGACTGTTTTTGATATTATGGGTGTTGTTTATGAGTATAATGGGTTGAAAAAACAAAAGAAAGTTGCATAATTTAAAAAAGGAAACCCGTTAGGGTTTATTTGGTATGCATATTATTAAGAGTATGCTTCTATTTTAGGAATGCTTTACCTCCACAAAATGAAAGTACACTTTGTTTTCATTTTTAAGTTGATCGGCATGAATGTTATCCCCTAATGGTGAAAACAGTATTTGAATATTGTAGGGCTCTTAAGTGTTTTTAGGTTTTTAAAGCCCGGTCATTTTAACCAAAATTTTCATAGAAATACCTTTAAAAAGAACGTTAGTTCGGATATAATAAGAACAAATGTTCTTTTTGTTAGGAGTGATAACCTTGTATGATTATTCTCTTTTACCGAATCGGATTATTCTTTGTGTAGACCTTCGTAGCTTTTATGCAAGCGTATCATGTATTAAAAAAGGACTTGATCCAAGATATACAAAATTGGCTGTCGTAGGGGATGTGAATCAGAGCGGATCAATTGTATTAGCAGCAACACCGCCATTAAAAGCGTTAGGAATAAAGAAGATGGCTCGTTTGTACGAAATACCGAAGCGACCAGATATTATTATTGTGAATCCAATTATGCATACGTATATGAAGTGTTCAACTTTCATAACGGGTTTGGCTTTGCAATATGTCGCACCGGAAGATTTTCATCAATATAGTATCGATGAATTTTTTATGGATATGACTGCAAGTATTCATTTGTTTGCCAGTACTCCGTGCGAATTCGCATTAAAGTTTAAGCGAGAAATATATGAACGTACAAGGATTGAAAGTACGATTGGTATTGGGCCTAATTTATTATTAAGTAAAGTAGCGATGGATGTGGAAGCGAAAAAGAATAGGGATGGAATAGCGCAGTGGACGTATGACGATATACCCGAGAAGTTATGGAGTATTAGACCGCTCAGTAAATTTTGGGGTATATCGTATAAAACAGAAATGAAATTGAATCGAAAAGGTATACATACCATTGGAGAATTAGCTCAGTATCCTTTGAAATATTTAAAGCAATCATTCGGTGTAATAGGAGAAGAATTACATCTACATAGTAACGGAATTGATTTTAGTAGAATAGCAGAAAAATATGTTCCAGCGACAACATCTATAGCGAAAAGCCAAATATTATTGCGTGATTATTCGGTAGAAGAGTTCATAGTTATTTTATTAGAGCATATAGAAGAAGTTTGTTATAGATTGAGACGAGAAAAGAAATGCGCGCAAACAATTCATTTTTCAGTTGGATATAGCAGGGAATACGGTGGGGGAATAAAAAAGGCACATACGTTAAATAGAGCAACAAATTTAACGATGGATATTTATAATGTTTGTACATATTTTTTATATGAGCGCCATACAGGAGAGCCGATTCGATCAGTAAGTGTTTCATTAACAAACCTTATTAATGAAGGGGAAGAGCAAATTTCCCTTTTCGATAACATTGTACAAAGAGAAAAAGAAATGCGATTAACGAAGGTTATGGACGAAATTCGAACACGATTTGGTAAGAACAGTATTTTACGAGGTATTTCCTACACAAGCGTCGCAACAGCAAGATATAGAAACACATTATTAGGAGGGCACAAATCGTGAAGAATGCTAATATGCCAAAAGGAAGAGGTATGGTAAAGTGGCAACCGTTTGCCAGTATGCCGGAGCAGTTCGCAGTTATTAAAGAAATGATAAAGGAGCAAACGAAAGCCTCGCGTCCAATTGTAACGCAAGATGCAAAAGAAATGATTGAAAATAAGCTATTAACTTCATTTTTAGGTGAGGAAGAGGTTTTACTTACATATTATAAAGATGGTTATTTATATAAAAATTACATAACAGTAGTGGATATTAATCCATTAATGGAGACGATTACTTGTACGGATGCTTGTTGTAATAAGCGTACTTTTAAGTTTTTTGATGTAATTGAGATTGATTAAAGTATGTTTCTATGCAGCAGACGTATTTTTTTAGCCTACTGCATAGAAAGGTCAGTTATAGTATTATGCTTATACTAAAAATAAGATACTCTTTATTACCATTGACGATAGTTGCATTTCAGATGAAAGAATGTGGGGAAACACCCCCGTTAACAATAGAATTAGCATTAACAGCAGTTATAGGGTTTCTTAAAATTATGAATATCAGTTGTTAGATGGTGCGATATTTATTTAGAAAAAGCCGTTTTAGATACTAATAGATATAAGTAAGACAAGACTTAATGACTAAAGAAAATAAGCATTTTACACTTCAATTATAATAGGGAGGATCATTGGTTTTCTTTTTGTATGTGAGTATATAAAGTGACCAAGTGATTCTCGTATTTCTCTTTTTAGAACATTCCATTGATTAATATGTGCTTTTTGTAATCTGTTGACAGTTTCTACAACTAATTGATTAATTTTATTTAAGAAATCTTCAGAGTCCCGAACATATACAAACCCACGAGAAATTGTATCAGGGCCAGAAATTATTTTCTCTTCTGTTTTACTCAAGGTTATAACTATTATAAGCATACCATCTTCAGAAAGTTGTTTGCGATCGCGCAATAAGGCGTTTCCAACATCTCCAATACCTAATCCATCTACATATATATTACCCGCAGTTATACGTCTTGTTTGAATAGCAGTTTGATTTTTAATATCAACAACATCTCCATTGCCGATAACATAAATATTATCTTTCTTGACACCAACAGACTCTGCCAATTGACGGTGATGATGTAACATTCTAAATTCACCGTGTATGGGAATGAAGTATTTAGGCTTCATTAAAGTAAGCATCAATTTTAATTCCTCTTGATATGCATGTCCAGAAACGTGCATTCCTGTTGAACTTCCAGATCCATAAATAACATTTGCTCCT
>NZ_CAJCKK010000055.1:0-12000 GCF_903970865.1 Bacillus sp. ME78 | reverse complement strand
ATCGTACCACCAACTACTACTCCCGATATAACCTGATAACACCATTTCGTGCTCATCATTTTCTGGATTAACTGCATTAGAAAACAGATAAGGAATATGTTGTATTTTATTTTTCATTCTTATCACCTCCTTCAATTGAATTTGCAGATTGATAATTCTTCGTAATTACAAATTCGTCTAGTTCTGGATTATTAGAGCGTTCAGCACCAAACAACTTCCTCACCTCATTTCTAGTGAATGCACCACTTGCTACTAATTTATCAACAGCCTCAGCATGATCTATAATATCTTTCTCTTTCACACCAGTTACTTCAATTTTTTCTCCTAATAGGAAGTTCTTTTTTTCAATTAATTTCGCATTTAATTCATCTTCTATCTTTTTAATTAGAGGACTAATACAGAATTTTATATAGGCTTTAATTGATGTTTCGTAGTCTCCCATATCACCACGAACTAATGCCGTAGGAATACCTAAAATATTAGCCACATGATCTATTAAATCTTTTTTTAATTTTGATAGTTCCTCTACAGACCTTCCATTATTTGAACCATCGGCAATTTCCGTATAGTTAAAACCTTTTATTTTTGGAACGATTGCAAAAGCGTTTTTCCGAAACGCCCCAAACAATTTATCCATAAAACTTTGTAATTTAGTAAGGTTTTCCCCCTCCAAATTCTGTGCGGATTCCATCTCAGCAGTTGCACGTATTTGATTAGAAAACATATTTGTCTCAATCATACGACTAAAAAGTTGAGTGTAATCCTTGAATATTCCACTCATAAATTTTGTCAATTCTTCATTGTTATAAGTAATGTAAATAACCTCGTCCATTTGAAATGACCTTTGGAATGTATAATCCTTTACGGTTACATTTTTAAACACATCAGGATATACTGCATATTCAACACGATCAAAATGATCAGCAATGAGTAAATTATTTTGATCTGTAAGAATTGCCAACACTTCATTATCAAGAATCAATTTATACACAAAATCTTGCCAAAAATCAGCTGCGCTTTGATCTGTATTCGGCCTAATATTCAATAAATAATGCCAATCATTATATTGACGTGTATCCTTTTTCATCATCCGAAATTCAGACAACGAAACGGTTCGAGCAATAAAATTAATACAAGTTTCTAATGCTACCTTTTTTAAATACGCTCTTTGATTCGTTTCAATACCAAAGAAATCAAAATCATTTAGCATCATATTAATCTCTTTATTTTTACCAAGTACATCCGACAACCAACTCATATTTCCCCTTCACCCCCTTCTTAGAAGTTCAATGCATTCAGCAAGTCTAGCGCTGCACCAACATCTGTTTCTCTTACCTCATCCGCTCGATACATAGCATGTACAAATGCCTGGAATCCATCTGTTTTTCTGCGAACTGGTTCTTTCTTCTCATACATTTTATTTCCATCTTTTTTAATAACAACGAGTACATTATTGGTATACCAACGCATTATCGGATTATCACCAAATACAATTTGGCGATGTGCAAATGCAACTTCAATTCTAGGAGCAAGCAAACCATGAATAGCTCTCGGATTTCTAATTACTTCAACTTCAAATCCAGCATCCTCAAAAAGTGTTCTTAGTAAGTCTGCACGATAATTATCCATTATGATTTTTTTGATATCATAATAATTTCGCATTTCAACGAACCAAGCAACGATGGTATGCGGATCAATTGTTTCTCCTTCCACAACTGTCAGAAGACCTTGCTCTTCCCATTCTCGAATTGGTGCAAACTTCTTCTTACCTGCAATTTCAGCATCATGCTTTTTGGAATAACTATAATATTTATCAACGAATTCCTTTCTAGCATACGAATGGGATTTCCATAAATAATCACCCTTACTTCTAAAAAGTAATCCACATGCTGCGAAATCACGAATACTTGCATAATCAAGTGCGCCGATACATTCATGACCTTGTAAATCTGGCAATTCGCGATTAGTTGCTGCAATCTCTTCCCATTTTGCAACTGACCTTTCTAAATCTGTAACAGGTAAATTCATTCGTTTTGTCATGAATTCTTCTCTATTACTTGGGTCATCTTCTAAATCTTCGTATTCTTCTTTTATAGTTTCAAGTAACCCCTCAGCATATTCGCTCAATGGTTTAGATAACATAGGATTAGCAAGTTCCCAATTATCAATATCATCCACTTCGTTTTCATCATTTAATTTACAGATAAAAGGAAAGACAGCATTCGGACGTGCTTCACCATTCAATACCTTCATTGCCTTTTCTTTTTGCTTATCTAAGAAACCATCACGAACATATCCATCTGTACCAATGTAAAATTCACGTGGGTTTTTCTTTTTCCCTAAACCACTGATATGAACGCGGACATCTTTATTACTTTCGTATTGATGTATTTCATCAAATACAACCGCACCATCACGCAAACCATCTTTTGTATCACCGTTTGAAGTCCTAAACTTCAGTACACTTTCAGTAGCCTTTGAAACCGTTTGAGTTAACGTTGTTTTAAAGGCTCTCTTCAAGACCTCATTCTTTTTCACACATTTATGAACTTCATCAGGGCTTGTTTTCGCCTGTTCTTCACTATTCGCAACAACTGAAATGTTATACTCTGGAATGCCATGTAATTCACTAATTAAAAAATGAATAATAACAGAAATCAGACCATTTTTACCGCCGCCACGCCCTAACATCCATAGGAATTTACGATAAAATACACGTCCATTTTTCTTATAAAACAAAAAGACGAATGCTATTAAGAATTTTTGAAATGGTTGCATCGGAAAATACCACTTCTCACCGAAGTTAATACAATCCTCAATCATTTCATCATCAAAATACAAATCGTCTCTATTTAAAACGTATTTTTCTAGATATCCAATTAACAGTTCTCTTTCTTTATTGAACTTCACTTTCCCACTTCGATAAAGTTCAATATATTCTTCTACATATTTTTGCTTAATCATGTAAGATCACTTTTGTTATATCCTGTATCAGGGATAGTATTCTTAACAACAAACTTTATATCTCTCCCTAACGCAATTAAAGAACTGTTAATTTTATTCCTCTCACTTATAAGAGGGTGGGCCTTAACGAAAACTTGGGTTCCATTTTTGATTGTTACGGATTCCCCTTCTTTAGTTATCGTTTTATTAATTTTCCGAAATGCTTTAACTAGATCAATATAGCGTTCCACCTTTTCAACTTCAACTAAATCTGTCGTATCAATACTATTCATTAACTGTTCCTTTAACCTTACAATACTAACAGCCATCTACCCACCCCCCCTTACGCGCGTATTTTCGAAAAAAACCTGACAGTTAACCCCCTCCTCCGGTGCCCCTTAGAGCAATTTTTGATGAAATATTTTAAGGGGGGGATTATTAATGAATCGTTTTTACCACTTTTCATCATGTTCCCATTTATTCTGATTCTTTTTGAATGTTCTACCGTGTTCTTTATTGTGGCAATTAACACAGACGGTTTCAAGGTTATCTATTTCAAGTGCAAGTTCTGGATGATGTTCTAGTTCTTTTATATGATGGACAACGAGTTGTATCTTCTTACGCTTTGCACTCTCACTGTATTCATTGGTGTCTGTTTGAACAAGACCGTTTCGTTTACACTCTTGGCATTCATTCGAGTCTCGCTTCTTTACTTGTTCGCGTATACTCTTCCATTCACTACTATCATAAAACTTACGCTTCTGTTCTTTGGTTTTGTATTGTATGGTTTCATCAGTCATTATGACCACCAGCAAACTATGAACCCTTTACTATATCCAAGAAAGTAACTAAACCAATTCATATTATCATTCCCTCCCCCAAAATAAAAAGCACCCAAATAGATGCTTTTTAATGTCTTTATAAATTATTTTATTTCCATAAATATCAAATGCATGTATCTATATTGTTAAGATAGAAATTAAAAATTGATAGTGGCACTCCAGCTATGTTCATTTGCACACCTATACGTTCCAGTGACACTTTTCCCATCATTCCCCACCACACCTACATAAGTACAAGTTGTCGGCCCATTTTCATGCTCTTTACGTATAACAAATATATCGTTTCCATTTCGCAAAATTGTTAATATCGCGTGATAATCAGGTTCTCCCGGTTTTGCCCATTTTCCGTCAAAGGTATTACTTAACCCTCTTCGCGTCCAAACACCTATCCATCCTGCCTCTTGTTCTATCCACTCTACACCTAAATCTCCAATGCTATTTATACGTTGAGGTAAAATATCTTTAAGCAACGTTAAATCCACATCCGGAATTTTACATGCGTTAGAATCCGCAGAACAAGATCTACCTGCTTCCATAATAATCTGTAATTGTCCACTTATCTCATTAAAACGTTCATTTACTTGATCAATATTAATTTCCGGAAATTGAAGTTGATAGTCTAATGCATACGTTAAATCATTTTGATACTTTGTAAAGCGTTTGTATAAATTCCCCATACGTTCTAAACATGATGTTTGGTACGAAACATTTAGTGAAGGCAAACTTTCACGAGCTATATGGTTGTACGGAATTATTAATGCCGAACGAGGGAATCCACCATCACCTGCAACTGTTTGTGGAAATTCTAAAGCTTCCTGGATCATACTCTCTGGTGTTACTTCTTGTAAAACACCACTTCCTCCTTGTCGATATACAGTAGCTTTCAGTTGATAAGAAGCTGTTATTTTTTCCAAAATTTCTTGAAACGATACATTCATTGACCCATCGTATAAACCATAAGTCGCTTGACCAGAAAGAGCAGCTCTAATCTCATTTAATTCAGAAGTAGTTGTGCTGTTAATTTCAAGAACCCCTATAAATTCTCCACCTGTAATTAGACCATAAACAAATGAATCACCATATTGCTGAATAAAAGCATTTTGGTCTTGATTATATAAACTTACCGCTTCTGGCTTTAATTTAACGTTTGATAAATCTAATAAAGTTTGTTTATTTGTTACGATTACTTGGACGATAACATAAATACTGTAACTATCTTGTTTAAATGAATTAGAGAAAGCTACGCGAGCTGATCCATTACCAGTCATCCCATATTTAAGTGATGCTTTAGCTGATACATTCATTTTTTCTGTAATACTTTCTGTACTACTAGCTAGTTCTACTTTAAAGAACACTTCTTGTCCACCTGCCGATAAAACTTCTCTAGTGTTATTTACATTATCTAGAGCAGGTGAATGTATGTCTTCAGTAGCTGTACTAAAACCAAGCCCAAGGTTCATACCATTAATATAATCTACCTCAGAATTCACTATAAATACCTCCTTATGTTTTTAAGTATTTTTGATTGAGGATTCAGGTTAAATACGCTAAGAAAATTCATTTATACTTTTTACATATTTATTATATTGAATCAGCCCATATAATGTTTATGGTGCCCTAAGCTCCTTCATTTAAAACTCCCTATTCCAGTTTATCTCTTTAATTCATCATAGTAATCGCTTGATATCAATTAAGTTCTTTTTACCAATCTTATTTATTACAGTCTTTTATTCTGCACACATGGCTTTCACATGAACAGTTTATACTTTAATAATAGCTAAATTTTCATATACCTCCATTGAATTTCCAAAGAATGTCTCCATCATTTCTCTTCTTCCAAAATAAAAAGCACCCAACTATGGATGCTTTGTTTATTAGGCTTCTCTTTGTACCTTAGCAACTACATGATAATATTTCCGAAATAATTCTTCTAATTCTTCCGCACTTACATGAGTTCCTTCACTTCTCGCTAATTCCAAATGTGTATTTAATAACTCCATAATCACATCATATTTATTTCTCTGTGTATTGTTTATCATTTTTCCCACCTCCTCTATTACATTATCAGATAGTAAATGGCAATTTCCTACTTTAACAACTCGACACTAATCGACAAAAAATACTCGTACACCAGTTTCTCTTTTACCATTTTTTTATATTATTACTATAAAATACAGTAAATGAGACTTCACTCTTCTTCCAATTACCTAGTATTGATATACTTACACATTATTAAGTAGCTGAAAGAAGAGCAAAAGCTCTCCTTAATAACGGTATCATTCAATCGTTACCATCTGCTGGTTTCGGATTTTATGTGCCGTCATTATGAAACCGTTTAGACAACATATAGTTTATAAAGGAATTTATGAGTTGTGTTTTCCGCCACTTCTCACAATACAAATATATCACGTTAATTCCAAAACAACCGGCACATTTCCTGCCAAAAAGCGGTCATTACTCTGCCACTTAATTTACATCTCTCCATTTTATATTCGAAGCTGTAGTCTTAACTATTTTTTCATTTTTCCACCACTTCTTAATAACATAAATACTTTGAAGGATTTCTACTACTTCTCCGTTTTTTGATGTTATTTTATTTTCATATATCATTTTCTCATTCGCTAATGTTGTGTACTCTACTTTCAGAATTAACGTAGGATAGTTAATATTATTAAGAGATTTTAGTGGAATATATATTTCTTCATCCTCTTTCAGTACGTAAAGCTCTAAGTCTATATACTTTTCTTTTTCAGTGGCGTTTTGTTGTATTCCTTCCATTCTTAATCCAAAGCAAGGATTTGGGCTTATATTTTTTATCTTTAAAAAGTTAGGTCGCAATTTTAATTCATCAGTTATTGCACTTTCTTCAACCTCAATTTTTGCTAGTTGCTCTTCTAACTCATCAGTGACAACTATTTTCGATCCCTTTTTAAAAACCCCATCATTTATATTAGCTGCCACTCTTAGAACTTCAACATATGACCTTGCCCCTACCTTTTTTCCCTTGTTGGTAACATATGTATTAACTCCTAACGCTATAATCGCTCCAATAAACCCCCACATTGGTCCAATTTTAGTAATATAATTCAATATTTCTTCGCCCATATAAATACCACTCTCCCAAAAACTAACTAAATAAAACATAATATTCAATATAGTAATTTTACCATATAACCACTTCCTAAGTTACCCATATCTTATATTGTGTGTAACTGACCCCTTCTCTGAATCGCTTGATATCATTGATTTCGTTTCACTTTCTCTTTTGAGTTACACAGTACGAAAATTATGAGTAACTGTATAGGGATACCACCAGCATTTTGCAAAATAACCTAAGCTATGCGGAAAAATAAAATAAGCTGCCCATGTGGACAGCTTATTTAAATAATTATCGTTATTGGAAGTCGTTTTAAAATTCTATATGTTTACTTTTTTCTTGTTCTTACGAATAAACCACAACACCACAGTTAAAAATAATAAAAAAATCAGTAAAAAGAGCGGTATTTTTTGAATAAAGAAAAATCCTTTCCAAAAATCTAACCTAGTACTATCAGGAGAATCTGTTGCCATCCCACCTATAAAAAAAGACAACGGAATAGTAATTATATTTATCCCTAAACCGAGCATTACGAATGATAGATTTTTACTCCAGATTTTTGGTAATGCAGCCATAATAAATAAAACTAATGCGGTACCAATTATAAGAAACAGTGATCCAAAATAAAACCCAAAATAAAATACAATATCCACAATAAATTCCATAATACCCCTCCAAGAATTTAATTATAACATCAATAAGGGTAATTTTGGTTGAATATGATATTCATAGAAAGTTAACATAACGCAATATTATCGGTATCACTGAAAAGAGAAAACCGTACGCCCACCAAGGAACCTTCTTTTTTTTGTTCTATGGATCTATGCATTATATATTCCTATCCTAACACGTTTTTAGGGTTCTTGTTTGTTACTGGAACTGTATAAAACCTTGCAAACTCTTAGCGTAGTTTCTTCCAAAATACTGCAATAACTCTAGATTTAAAAAGAGATAAGCAATGATTAAATTTTAAACCTAGTCATTGCTTTATCCATTGCATCTTGGTTTACACCTATATAACGTAACGTGACCTTCTCTGACGAGTGATTGAATATCTCCATAAGTAATGCTATGTTTTTCGTTTGCATGTACATATGATACCCGTACGTCTTTCTCAGTGTATGTGTTCCTATTTCATCTAGCCCAAAATCTGCCGCTGCTCCACTTAATATCTTATATGCCATACTGCGACCGATTGGGCGATTCCTACCTTGTCTGCTTTGTAATAAATACTCATTGTCTTCTCTTTCTTCAATAAACCATTTAAGTTCTCTTTTCAATGCTGCAGTAATTTGTATTCGTTTCTGTTTCCCTGTTTTCTTTTCTCTCATAGATATATGACTACCTTTGACATCTCCTACCTTCAATTTCAAAATGTCCGAGATTCTCAGGCCTGTATTGATTCCCATAATGAAGAGAATGTAATTACGTAAGCTCTTTTCCTTAAAATAATCTTTTAACTGCTGTATTTGCTCCGGATCACGTATCGGTTGAACAAAATTCATTATTCATTACCTCCCGTTTCTTCTGTCTCGTAAACTTCTAATCCAAGTGCAAAAGCAAGCTTATAAAACGCTTTAGACTTCCAACGTCGATAAGTACGTTCTGACATCCCTATTTCGTTATAAACCATGTAATCACATACGTCCTCTTCTTCTAAATAACGTTTATAAATAATATCTCTTTGAATACTTCCTGCACGTCCGTTCCCTAATCGATTTAGAAACTGATCTATACGTACTGACATTCTTTCAAGCCACTCTTCTCGTTTACTTTGTTGGATATTTGCTATAGCAACATCTTCTAATGGCTTACCAACTGTATGTGTAGGACCGTGCTCACGTATTTCATAAGAAGGAGTGACTTTCATTTCTTTACGCATCATCCCAAATTGTCTATGTATACGTACACTTTCCAAAACACCTTCTAATTCTTCTTGTGTCGCTGTTCTATCAATTTTTGGTAAGAAAGATAATTGTTTAGTCATGTAAGACCACTCCTTTTTATTTTTAGATTACTTTTGTCTTATTGCTCCACGTCTTCGTTCATAACAAGGTCTATGCATCCCCATTAAATCCTCAATGTCACGAGGACTTAATTTCTCTTTTCGTTTTTTCTCCTTTTTCTTCTTTGCTTGATTCGATTGCTTTTTCCATTCACGTAACTCATCCTTTAACCCCTTCATTTCCCCATCTCCTTTTTCAAAATAAAAAGGACACCTATTCCTAAAACAGCTTTAATTGCTGCTTTAATGAATTGGTGTCCTCTAGTTTTCTAGCCGGACTATATTTGATTGCTTTTAGCTTTCTTGCTTCCCTTATAAAATCCATATCTATGATCAACTTCCGCAATCAAGATTACAAGTACCATAATAATTCCAGCTTGTATGAAGCTTTTCGCATTACTAAAGGTCACAAACATGATGATTAAGTAAAGAGCCCAATACATTCCGAAAAACTGTTTACCATTCATTTTCTATCCCTCCAGTACTGTTATTTTATTATTCCAGCTTTCACAAAAATATTTCTCCAAGCGTTATCAACTTGATATTTCTCTACTGACTTTGTGCGACGCGCGATAGCTTTTCTAATTTTTCTTTTCTTTAAATTAGTCATTATCCTAACCTCGCTTTCTATTAAAAGGATTATTTTGTTGAGTTTTTTCATTACATACAATTGAAAATCTCCATGATATAATATTTTCAGATTACATAAATTTTCCATTATATAAAAGGAGGTAGCTATCATGAACAAATGGATTATCGCTATCATATATTGCTCTCTTTTAACAACATTTTGTTATTTATCCATTAAAACTTTACTTTTATCTGCTACGGTTCATACTGCATTTCCAAATCCTCAGTTTTTTGTTGGGATAGTTGGATTAACATTTGGCGTTTGGATACTAACATTTGGAATACGAAAATACATTTCATTTGTTACCAAGAATGAACAAGAACGCCGAAAACTTAAAACCCTGTTTTCTATCATTTCAGTTTTATCTTGCTACGCTGCAACTCTGCTATTTTATATCTAATTTCGTCTACAGTTTGTGCATATACTGATTTTGCCCATGAATAAAACTCAATATTCCGTCAATACTATAGACACATGGTTATCTTTCTCCGATTTCCTTATATGAGCAGTTAGCCTTGGCTAGCTGCCCTTTTGTTTCGTTCCTGTTCCTGTTTCTTAAAGGATTTTTTATTCTTTCTCGAATAAAATCAATAATTTGGCATATAATATCAGTGCATCTAGATTATCACTTTTGTATCGAGCAGTTAGACTGGGCTAACTGCTCTTTTATTTGTCACAAAATGAAATTTTTATTACATTATTTTCGCATAACATTTACAACTCTGTTCATACTATAGTTGTAATTCGCAATTACAACTGCACATTTGATAAGCACCGTTTTCTTTTCTTAACAGGACAGCTAGCTAATCGCGCTAGCTGTTTTATTGTATAAAATGAAGTTTTTATTAAGTTGCACCCACATAACATGTGGAGTTTTGTACATACTATAACTGTAACTTAAAGTTACATATCCGAACTTGTAGGGCCTAATTTCTTTTGTACAACAAGTAGTTAGCTAATTAGAGCTGGCTGCTTTGTTGTGCAAAATAAGATTTTTATTTCTCAACAACCATTTTTGGAATTAAAATCCTAATAATGGTGTATAGTGACTAACTAGTCACTATACAAATTCAAAGCGTTCATAAAGGCACACTTATATGTGTGCTTTATTTTTTATTACAATTAAACTTTCAAACTACAACATTCTAAAACAGTATGCATATAATGCTTTTATTCCTCTTTCAAAATATATCTTGTTTTAGAGCGCCTTAAAAAGCGCTCTTTATATTTGTAAATAAACATTTTTCTCAAATATACTCACGACATGCATATTTACTAGGATAAACATTATACTAGTGCAAGAAATATTTTATCCATATTTATAAGGAGGGTTTTTTCATTAATACAACTTTAATTTCCCATTTCTACAATGAAGAGTATCTACTCCCATGGTGGCTAATGCACCACACAAGACTATTTGATCACGGTATTCTTATTAATCGAGGCTCTACTGATCGCTCAGTAGAAATATGTAGATTATTTGCACCTCATTGGGAAATCCGCGATTCAAAAGTAGTAGAGTTTGATGCCATATTAGTTGATAAAGAAGTAATGAACATAGAAAAAGAAATTACAGGATGGAAAATGGTATTAAATACCACTGAATTTCTTTGCTGTTTTGATAAGGAAACCTTTTTCTCATCTCTTGTCACTTTAGGGCAAAACATGTATGCTATTAGGACTATTCTGATGGTAGATGACCCTACTCATGGTTATTCCAATCCGAGATACGGAATTCCCCTTGTCAAACAGCGTTATCATGGGAGAATAATCCATCCTACTCCACCTGCCCCTTACTACGGAGGTAGACTAATCCACAATTTTTCACATGGTAACTATATAGCCGGAAGGCATTGGTCAAATCATTCCTTTATCGTTTACATGTACCCTGCTTTCGTTTTAAAATTCTTTTACAGTCCATGGAACACAGCTATGAAAAATCGAAAATTACAAATTGGTCCAACTCTTTCTAAACATAGCATACAGAAGGGCTTAGGTACGCATCACCTAGTTACACTAGCTGAATTAGAAACAAAATATAAATTCTTTGCAAGTACAACTGTTGACCTTCGATTAATCCCAGAATATCAAGTTTTATTTCCAGATTTATGTTTCCCTAACTATTAATACATCTAAAAAGAACATTTTGGAACTTCCTATACAACCCTTGCTTTCGAGTGAGAACCAACTCTTATTAAAATAGCGTTTTTGTTCAAATTAACACCCATATAATTGGACACATTTACCAGTATTTTTACCAAAAAATTCATGATATGGTTAATTAGTCGAGTACGTCATTACTTGGCACTTACCCTTAGAAGCCCCGTCGACAATCGGGGTTTCTTTTATCAATATACATTTGTCAAAATAGTTAGTTGAGTGTTAAAATATCATAGATTCTCCTTAGGGAGTTTTCATGTAATTAAACAAGAGTTTACAAGTTCTCGAATCTTCGCCCCTTGGAGCGCCCTTCAAGGGGCTG
>NZ_CAJCKK010000054.1:0-13426 GCF_903970865.1 Bacillus sp. ME78 | reverse complement strand
TAAGGAAAATGAAAAAGAAATTGAACCATTTAGAAGGAAAATTTATTCGGATTTTAGATTAACTAAAAAGGAAGCACAGAAGTATCTTGATTTTCAAATTAAGACACCACCTGTTGTAGTAAATGGGTTTAAACTAGCTGGTGAAGAAGTTCAAACTTCGTTGTTTCCTGGTAGGAAGAATCCCGTTATTGTTTCTGAATATCACAGAGGAGATTCATTGTCTTGGTATGTTGTGAATCAATCTGTAGTTAGAGATAAAGAAGAAAACCCATTTTACGGGATAATGGAAGAGAGTGAAAAAATAACAAATTATAAATTAGAAGGTGCAAACCTTACTTTTGCAGAATCGTCTGAAAGTATAACGAAGTATATGGAAGCAATTGTGCCTGCAAAAGGAAAGAATAGCGCTTATCAAGTCATAATACTTGCAAATGATGTTAGTAAAGAAGAATTAGAGAAAGTTATGATGTCTTATATAAAATAAAAAATAGAGTCTGAGGATCCTGTTCCTGAGGCTCTATTTTTATGTTAGAAAGAATCGTTATACGCAACTGTACCTTTTAATTAACAGATTTGCTATTGAAAATCAGGGTATAAATGTACGTACATATAACTAAAGCAAATTCCTTTATAAAAAAGTACCCACTTTCTTGTCTAAAAAGCATCCATTGTTTTGACTGTTCCATACATTCACCAAGGTGGGACAATCAGTATCATTATTAGTGCCGTTGTGATTGTCGTTGCTGCATTAAATCTATTACTAGATTTTGATTCGATTGAAAATGGTGCACGTAGCGGGGCAGCAAAACATATGGAGTGGTATAGCGCAATAGGGCTCATGATGACATTAGTATGGTTATACCTTGAAATTCTCCATTTTGTTTCTTACTTTATGAAAAACGAAGAATAGAAAAAATCCTGCATGTTTCAAACATGCAGGATTTTTTTATCTAGTAGTGTCAATTTGAAAACGAGAAAGTATCAAGATGCTTTACAACGGTTTCAATCATTTTATCTAAATTTTCATTAGCTTTTTTGCAATATTTTTTCGACCACTACAAATAATTTAACATTAAAGTACTGATTCCTTTTTAGCGTACGAAATTTGCGTTTTGTTAGAACTAAATAGAGTTCCTTAAATGGTCGTTTTTAGAATTTGATAATCGAGTATATATTATTGAAAAATTAGAGTTGACCATAAAACCAATATCCGATATATTGGTTTTATGAAAAAAGATATTATTAAACCCATTAAACGTATGTCATTTAGAGATGAAGTATATCTAACTTTGAAAAAAGCAATCGTTACATTAGAGCTGCAACCGGAGCAACGCTTAAATGACAAAGAGTTAGCAGAAGAATTTGGAATTAGCCGTACTCCAGTTAGAGAGGCGTTGAAGCGTCTTGAGGATGAAGGACTTGTTGAATCTATTCCTGGTTCAGTTACTCGTGTGGCACCATTAAATATTGAGGAGGCGAAACACGCATTTACTGTGGTAGCAGTTTTACACTCGTTAGCTGCACGTTTAGCAGTACCATTATTGAAAGAATCAGATATTCAAGAATTAGAGTTCAGTAATAAGGCATTACTATTATCTATTGAGAAAAAAGATATTATAAAAGCAATTGAAGCTGATGAGTTATTCCACAATGTTTTTTTAGATGTGGCAGGAAATCCTGAAATCATTCGTGCGTTAGAACGAAGTATATCTAAGATTCAACGTCTCGAGATTTCTCAGTTCACTTCTATAAATGGTCTAAAATCAGTAGAACAACATCAGCAAATTATAGAGGCGTGTAAAAATAAAGATAAAGAAACAACAGCACATCTTGTAGAACAAAACTGGTTAAGTCTTGAGAAATTAATGACCTATGAGACAGATTGAGGTGAGGAATTTGCGCCCTATTTTTTTAGGTATATGTGCTGCTTTCTTTTTTGCTTTCACATTTATACTGAATCGAGCAATGGAGTTATCAGGTGGTAACTGGGTATGGAGCGCCTCACTAAGGTTTATTTTCATGCTTCCATTCCTGTTACTTATTGTTATAAGTAGAAAAAAATTAAAAGTATTATTGCAAGTTATGAGAGAAGATTTAAGAACATGGTTTTTATGGAGCTTTGTAGGATTTGGGCTGTTTTACGCTCCATTATGCTTTGCCGCTGCACATGCACCAGGATGGATAATTGCTGGGACATGGCAAATTACTATTATATCAGGATCTTTGCTAGCTCCTCTTTTTATTCAAACCATTCAAACGCCAAATGGAATTCTTAAGAAAAGAGGGAAAATCCCAATGAGGGGTATGGGTATGTCATTGATTATTCTTCTTGGTATTTTCCTTATGCAAATGGAGCAAGCAAAATCACTTGCTATAAAAGATATTTTATTAGGTATTATCCCTGTTATTGTGGCTTCTTTTGCTTACCCGCTCGGGAATCGTAAGATGATGGAGGTTTGTGGAGATCGTTTAGATGCTTATCAACGTGTCCTTGGAATGACATTAGCTAGCTTACCGTTTTGGTTTTTACTATCCTTGTACGGTCTTTTTACAGCAGGAATACCTAGTAAGGAGCAAACTATGCAATCTATTTTAGTTGCTATTTGCTCTGGTGTAATTGCAACTATCTTATTTTTTAAAGCTACTGATATGGTTAACGGAGATATGCAGAAACTTGCAACTGTTGAAGCAACACAATCCATGGAGGTGCTTTTTGCTGTTATTGGAGAACTAATCTTATTACATTCTTCATTCCCCTCTATTTTATCTTGGTGTGGCATGTTTGTAATAATGTTAGGAATGGTAGCACATAGTTATGTTTCCCATAAAGGTGAAACAGTGCATAACCAAAATATTAGTGCTTAATTGATATTTCAAAATGTACAGTATGAACCCTTTTCTAGTTAGTAAAAGTAATTTTATTATTATAAGTTTTATGTCAGAAATTGATTAAGTAAAAGAATATGAACAAAAGCCGATGCCTTTAATATTTAGGGGAATCGGTTTTTTCTTTATAAAAATTTGGCTCAGCGTATGCTAAGGAATTATTAGGAGTCTTTTTCCATTGGAAGTGATTATACACTAACACTTAGACTTAAATAACTTTATTATCACTTTACATTTCTCGTTATGGGGGTGTTTCAAAATCTTAGCTTGATGGGCATGGGGTAGCACCACATCGCCGTCAAGCTAAGATTTTACACTATCTATAAAATAAAAAATACGTTATCCTTTCCTGTGGTCCTGCAGAAAGAGTAGCGTATTTTTTCATTTTAAGAAGAATTTTATTTTCTTAGCTTGATAGAGATGTGGTGCTACTCCATTAGTAAAACAAAGAATTTAATTAGCTCATTAAAAAAATGAATTTAAGTAAGAGGTATCTATACGGAATACCATCAGCATTTCTCTCATTTTCCACTTTAATTTATGGAATGAAGTATTTGACGCAAATAACTTCTTCTAATAATAAGGTAGTAAATTATTTGTACACTAATAAAGCTCGTGAATATGAGAATAGAATTTCCTGCAACAGGTAAGTCTATGTGCCTGCTCTGCGCTAAAAACCTTATTGCACAGAAGGCTACGCTACTGTGAAGAACAGAAATCAAAATAGGTATAAAAAATAATATACTAATTTGTTGGGTTACAATTTTTTTTATCTCTCTTTTAGTTAACCCTAATTTAGAAAGCATTTGAAATTGGCTTTTATCTCGATCTAAATCTGTAAATAAACGGAAGTATAAGAAACTAATTGTAAATATAAAAAATACAACTCCTACTAGTATACTGAGAATAGATAGTATCGCATTCACTTGTTTACCTTCTAACCATTTTAATACCGGTGAATCAAATATAAAAGGTGGGCGTCCGCTTCTATAATCATTTGGAATTATCTTTGTAAGTTTTTTAGCCATATCTGCTGTTTCATACATGTTTTTAATTAAAAAACGATAGTCTATATACTGATCGACCTTTGCTTCTCCTAACTGTGTATTTAGCATTGTTTCGTACATTGAATCCGAAACAACGACAGAAAAATTATAAGATGGGCTGATAATATTATCCATTAATATTTTATTATCAGAAAAATTATAATTCATAGTACCGTGTTCCAGTGTAAGGGATGAAGACAGTTTCTTTAATTCCTCTTGAGGAGCTACTCTCAGATACATTTTTGATGGCAGGATTAGACTGTCTGTTTCCTTATTTAACGTTTCTGCTGGGTATCCTAGTGTTTTGGCAGTTGCGTTGTAATCAGTCAGTTTCATAATTGGTGTTGCGTGACTTGTTGTATTAAAACCAGTAGAAGTTATTAATTTATATGAGAATCCATCATTATGTAATTGTTTCTCTATTTGAGAAATATGAAATGTCTCCTCCTTGTTGTGTTTATATGATTTATATTCAAATGCATAAGGACTGTTAACTTCCGCTAATGCGCCATTTCCAATAGAA
This sequence comes from Bacillus sp. ME78, assembly GCF_903970865.1. Classification (NCBI taxonomy): domain Bacteria; kingdom Bacillati; phylum Bacillota; class Bacilli; order Caryophanales; family Bacillaceae; genus Bacillus; species Bacillus sp. ME78. Next base: position 8,971 of record NZ_CAJCKK010000054.1, on the reverse strand, counting down.
AGGCAAGCACCAATAGAGGTAAAGGCAACTGCGGAAAGTATACTTACTAGAAAGAGTGTTCGTGCGTTATCTGTCATTCGATATGTTAACTCTGAAATCATTAACATATTGGTTTTTTTAAAGAAAGTGTATTGACGATTTTTCAATATTGTAATGACATAAAAGCTGAGCTGAGTAAATAAAAAGTATGTTCCTAATACAGTTAAGAAAACACATAGTACTAGAACATATATCTCAATTCCTTTTTTTAATGCTATATTCAAATAAAACGCTGAGACATATCCAATGCAAATACAAAGAATTGAGAAGAAAGCTAGCCATTTAGATGACTTTGGTTCCGCTTTTGGTTTTTCTTCAGATTTCATGAGTTCAATTAGCTGTGATACCTTCATTACTCGTACAGTGAAAAAAGAGACAAGTATAAATAAAATAAAAAACATAAGAGATGTCACTAAAATTGCATTAGTAGGAAAATGAAATGGAAGCCCACCTTTTAACAGGAAAAGGGAACCACTTATCAGTAAGATTAATTTTCCAAAAACTAATCCAAGTCCAATCCCAACAATAATTGCAGAACATCCAATTAACATATTTTCCATGAAAATTAGCTTTTTTAATTGTGCGTTAGACATGCCATGGAGTAATAAAATTCCAAATTCCTTTTTCCTTGTTTTTAAAAACATAGTAATAGAATAGAGAATGAAAAAGAAGGAGAAAAATATAATTAGATATTGAGCAATTTTAAATCCTTTTGTACTTAAAGAACTCATGGTCTCACTGGTCGATACAAGATCTCCAGTGAAATTAGGATGAAATGCAAGCAATTCAAAAACAAATAGAATCATCACGGCAAATGTGCTACTCAAAAAATGTCCAAGGTATAATCGTTTATTACGAGTGACATTATTATATACAAGCTGACGAAAATTCATGTTAATTACCTCCTAGTAATGAAAGTACATCCGTAATATTTTTGTGGAATTTTGAACGATTGTCACCGCAATAAATTTCATTATAAAAAAATCCATCTGTAATGAAGATTACTCGATCACAGTAACTCGCGGCTACAGGGTCATGTGTCACTAGCATCATAGTTACTTGTTGATCTTGATTTAATTTCTTTAGGAGTTCCATCACATCATTTGCCGCTTTTGAATCTAAATTTCCTGTTGGTTCATCTGCTAATATTAATTGAGGAGAATGAATAAGGGCACGAGCAATGGCGGTTCGTTGAGCTTGTCCTCCTGAAATTTCATAGGTTCTTTTATTTAAAATCTGTTCAATCCCCAGTTTTTTAGAAATAACTTCTACTTTGTTGTTCATTTCATTCAAACTTACATTATCTAATGTAAGTGGTAAAACAATATTCTCTTTTACAGTTAGAGTATTCATGAGGTTAAAGGATTGAAAGACAAACCCTAGTTCACGGCGTCTAAATAATGCTAGATCATTAGAAGATAAACAATGGGGATTTTTTTCGTTAATAAATACTTCTCCTGATGTTGGTGCATCAATAGTAGAGATCATATTTAGTAAAGTTGATTTGCCACTTCCTGATGCTCCCATAATTCCTACAAATTCTCCTTTTTGTATTGTCAAATCAATATTGGAAAGAGCTTTATAAGATACTTTTCCTGTATTATAAATTTTACTTAAGTTACGGACTGTTAATATACTCATAGTTATTATCTCCTGTTCGTTTATTGGCTATATATAATTTAATCTAAAGTATTATAGTCCTCATATTGAATTGTCTTACATTTACCTTACAAGCATGTAAGAATTCTATCTTTTAAGAAAATTGTTTCAGAGAAGGTTGAAGATCTAACTCAACATATTTACAGTGTATAACGCCTATTAAATTAAAGGAAGGAACCTATCATATTTCCTAATAGATTCCTTTTTTAAATACAAAAATTTCAAATATATAGAGTTATGCTTCGAATCGTTTGCGTTTTCATAAAGATCTTATAAAGTTAAATTTCTTGTTTTATTTTAGCTTAATATTGATAAGGTACTAGCCTCCCATTTTTTATTATTCAAATTAGAATAAATATTTACTTTCGTTTAATAGGCAATGCATAATAGCCAAAAGCTAAATCCAGTAAGGAACTGGCTTCTTGACGCAGTAACACATCTTTCGGACGGAACATAAAAGATCCGTCAGCATTGATGGAAGTATCAGGGTCTAGAATTCCTTGGGAGGCAAGTGCTTGAATAGATTGGACTGCCCAATCATCTGCGGCATCAAGTAATTTAACTTTAATAGCTCTATCAGATTGAATCGGTTTCAAGTCTTGAATTTGCTTTACGTTTTGAATCATGGTTGCTGCGACCTGTCGGGTAATCGGAGTAGCACGATTATACTCTGGAATTCCATTCATCATTTTTTCCCTTGCCTCCTTGGATTCGTCTGGAAAACCATTCCATCCGTGAGCAAGTAACAGCATATCCGCAAATTCTCCTTGTGTCATGGTGTCCATCGGATTAAATAGATTATCTGTTTTAGCACCCATAATGTTTAGAGCATGAAGGTTATCAATGTGACTTCTATATTTACTCTTTGCTGGCACGTCATCAAACGGTGATTTGTTGTTAATTTTCTGAGCATCTGCTACAAAATCAAGGCTTTTAGGAGAGGTGTAGTGAAAATATGTGATTTCTCCTGCTGAATTCTTTTTGAAAGCGACTTTATTGCCTTCTGAATCCTCAAATAACAATGGATGAATCATTTTGAGAACTTGTTTTCCCGTTGTTCCACCCTCCATGATCAAATTCCCATTTTCATAAGTAAAATGAGTGCGAATGGCAGCGAAACGCGTATTCTGGAATAAACCCAAGTATTTATGAGCCTCTTTTTCCTCTAACGGGAGATAACTTGTTTTTACTTCATTCTTCTTAGCAGGGAAATAGTGATCCATGAGAGCTTCATATATGTCTATACTCATCATTGAATCATTATTATAAGACATGAAGAATGCTGTTTTCTGTTCAGGCACTAAAATCAGCAGTGATTGATGCCCAGGCATACTTCCACCTTTCATTACAACATGTTGACCGTTAGCAAATTTATTAAAAGGCGTTTCAAATCCAATTGTCGCAACAGGGACTGTCTTATCATCAAAAACTTGATAGTCATGCATCATATCTATGCCTTTTTTACTTACAATTTCTTTGTCTTTAAACGTTCCTTTCTGTAGTTGCATAATCATGTATTTTGACATGTCTTCTGCAGTAGATAAAATGCCTCCTTGTGGTGTATCCCTTAAACCGCTCCCACTTGTTGGAATCGGATCACCTGTGGGACCATAATGTGTAGCCATTCTTTTGAGAAGGGCAGGCGTAAAGCTCATACTCGTAGATTCCATATCTAATGGTTTGAAAATATTTTTTTCCATATATTTTGAGAAAGGGGTGTTAGTAGCATTTTCTACTGCAAACCCTGCGAGCGAAAATGAGACGTTGTCATACGTATAAGCTTCCCCTGGTGGCCGTATCACCGTTGGCATATGCTTAGAGAAAAATTCTTTCATTGGTATACTATTATGAACGTATTCGGGTCCAGTTATATTTGTGAGATCCGGAAAATCTACCCCGCTAGTATAAGTAAGCATATCAAACAGGGTGAGAGGTTTCCCTGTTTGATTAGGAATTTGTAATCCACCAAGGTATTTTTGTACATCTTGATCTAGTTTAAGCTTTCCTTTATCGACTTGCTGCATCACAGCCAAAGCAGTAAAGGTTTTTGAGACTGAAGCGATTTGAAAGACCGTGTCCTTAGTGACAGGGATTTTCTTTTCTTTATTGGCATATCCATATCCTTTATTGACAACGACCTTTCCATCATGAACGACGACAAAACTAGAACCGTTCACATTATACTTCTTCATTTTTTCTTCAAATAACGGGTCTGCAAAAGATTCTATTTCTTTTTTATTATTAGGTCCTTCCATCATTTGAATATTAGTTGAGGATGCTAATGGTTTTGATTTTTCAGCTTCTAATAATTGTTGGGAACACGCAGAAATCATTATTGAAGAAGAAAGAAGAACTGCAACGATTCCCAGTTTGTTAATTGCTTGTTTCATTTTTGTAAGCTCCTTTAATTGATTTGGTTTTTTTGTTAGCGAAACGAGTTAGCACCCGTTAGCGTATGAACAGAGTGTAGCAAGAGGCAAGTCATAGTAGGTAGTGAGTTTTTGTAATATTTATAAAGAAGAACAAAAATTGAGTGGGATAAAGCGGTATTAATAGTTATGTCATACAAACAATGACATTTTGACACTACCGTATGTGACATAAAAAAACTTAGAATCAAAGAGCAGTTTTTAAAGCATTAACAATAAATGAGCAGGGGAGATTTTCATTGTGCATGACAAAAATATAAAGGGGCGTGGAAGGGGAAATAAGTATGACTTATTTATGAAAAACAAACCAGTAACAAGAGTATTTTAAGGAAAAGAAGTAGTTGCTAGGGTTAACATACAAGTGGAAAAAGAGAAATTTACCGTTTGGTAGGACACAATGGCATTTGTGAAAATAATGCTGAGTAAGATAATTGCAAATCCATTTTTGTCCATATATCTTTGGTTAAGATGAAAGCTGTGTGATTAGTAGAAAACAACAAATAACTACTAATAAAATATGAATAGAGGAGAGAAATATCTTTATGAAAAAACATTGTCAGATTACATCTACAGGTTTAGTCCTTTTAATGACTGGAAGTTCTTTGTTATACACAACACCAAGCTCAATTGTAAAAGCAGAGTCTGATCAAAGTGTATCTAGTTTGTTACAAACAAATACTCAAAGAGATCGTACTTCCGTCAAGAAAGCAATGCGGGATACACTACAACTTGGATACCCAGGGATACTCGCCAAAATTTCAAAGGATAGAAAAACATGGAGTTATGCTGCTGGGGTAGCGGATCTGAGAACCAAGAAACCAATGAAAGCAGATTATCGCTTTCGTATTGGCAGTGTTACGAAGACATTCATTGCAACAGTTCTACTTCAATTGGCTGGAGAGAACCGCTTGAATCTAGATGACTCCATCGAAAAATGGTTGCCTGGCGTCATTCAAGGAAACGGATATGATGCTAACCAGATTACGATTCGGCAGATATTGAATCATACAAGTGGGATTGCTGAATACTTAAAGTCAAAAGACTATGATATTATGGATACAAAAAAATTGTATACGGCTGAAGAATTAGTAAAGATGGGAATTTCTCTTCCGCCAGACTTTGCTCCAGGTAAGGGCTGGTCTTATTCAAACACAGGATACGTAATACTGGGTATCCTTATTGAAAAAGTAACTGGAAACAGCTATGCGGAAGAGGTTGAAAATCGGATTGTTGAACCGCTCGAATTGTCGAATACATTCCTACCGGGTAATTCAACTGTTATTCCAGGTACCAATCATGCCCGTGGATATCTCCAACTAGACGAAGCAAGTGAGCCAAAAGATGTTACTTATTCTTACCCAGGTAACTCAGATGGAGATATGATTTCTACTGCTGACGATTTGAACAAATTTTTCTCTTACTTACTTAGTGGCAAATTACTGAAGGAACAACAACTAAAACAAATGCTTACTACAGTTCCTACAGGAATAGTAGGAATGGATGGTTATGGTCTTGGAATCTATGAAAATAAACTTCCAAACGGTGTCTCGATTTGGGGACACACAGGTGGATCTCCAGGTTTTTCTACCCTTGCTGGAGGCACAATTGGAGGCAAGCATACATTAGCCGTCAATTTGAACAGCATTAAAGTTAATAGTCTTGATCCTTTTAAAAATATTTTACTTGCTGAATTTAGCAAGTAGACAAAAAGGAAAAATAGATAAATTTTGTCATAGTTTTTATAGTTGAAAATATCCTTTTCGGGTTCAAAAAACACCTTAATTTTAAAGTTTTTTAAAATTAAGGTAGTAAATGCTGTTAAGCTAATAAAACAAAATCCTCTGTAACATGAAAAACGTTATTCTTTCTCTAGAATCATAGGAAAGGATAACGTTTTTTTACATTTGGGGTAAAGCAGGTTCCTAATTTGATGGACATATGGCAGTACCCTATGCCTATCAAGTTAATAGAACTGAGTTTTCTTAAAATAAAAACCACCGAATTATAGAAGTGATTTTGAGCGTAAGGAATTTGTAAGAAAGGAGTAAGAAAAAAGAGATTTTCATTGTGTATGATCAAAATGTAGAGAAGAACGAGAGGGGGAATAGATACTATATATTTATATAAAAACAAATTCATTAACAAAACTCTATGGAAGAAAAGAAGAAATTACAGAGGTTAACATACATCTGAAAAAGAGGAATTAATCATTTATTAGGTCAGAAAGTTGTTTGTAGAAATAATTGGTGCATAGATGATTGCAAATTCAGTGTTGACTTTTATCATTGGGAGAGTTGGTAGCTGTGTGGTTAGCATATGACATAGCTATCAACCATCAATACAATTTAAATAGAGGAGAGGAATGTTTTATGAAAACAAGCAGTAAAATTACATGTGCAAGTTTAGCACTTTTAATAGCTGGAAGTTCCCTGTTATACATAACACCAACATCAATTGTAAAAGCAGAACCTACGCAAAATGTATCTAGTTCGCTACAAACAAGCACTCAAAAAGAACGTAATTCCGTCAAAGAGGCAATGCGGGATACATTGCAACTTGGATATCCTGGAATACTTGCTAAAACTTCTGAGGGTGGAAAAACATGGAGTTATGCCGCTGGATTAGCGGACCTGAGCACCAAGAAACCAATGAAAACAGATTTTCGCTTTCGCATTGGTAGTGTAACGAAGACGTTCATTGCAACAGTTCTACTTCAATTATCTGGAGAGAACCGTTTGAATCTAGACGACTCCATTGAAAAATGGTTGCCTGGTTTTATTCAAGGAAACGGATATGATGGTAACCAGATTACGATCCGGCAAATATTGAATCATACAAGTGGTATTGCTGACTATGTAAATTCAAAAGACTTTGATATTATGGATACAAAAAAATCGTATACGGCTGAAGAATTCGTCAAAATGGGGATTTCACTTCCCCCAGACTTTGACCCAGGAAAGGGTTGGTCTTATTCAAATACAGGATACGTATTACTGGGGATCCTTATTGAAAAAGTAACTGGAAACAGTTATGCCGAAGAGGTTGAAAATCGGATTATTGAACCGCTTGATTTGTCAAATACATTCCTACCTGGCAATTCAAGCGTGATTCCAGGCACCAAGCATGCCCGTGGCTATTTGCAACTAGACGGAGCAAGTGAGCTAAAAGACGTTACTTATATTAAACCAGGTAGCTCGGATGGAGATATGATTTCTACTGCTGACGATTTAAACAAATTCTTCACTTACTTACTCAGTGGTAAATTACTGAAGGAACAGCAACTAAAACAAATGCTTACTACAGTTCCTACAGATAGAGAAGGAACCGGATATGGTCTTGGAATCTATGAAACTAAGCTTCCAAATGGTGTCTCGATATGGGGACACCAGGGTAAAGTTCTAGGGTTTACCACTTTTGCTGGTGGCACACTTGGAGGTAAGCATACATTGGCCGTCAATTTGAACAGTCTTAAAGCTGATAGTCCTGATCCATTTAAAAGTATTTTACTTGCTGAATTTAGCAAGTAGGTAAAAGGAAAACCAGATAAATTTTGTCATAGTTTTTATAGTTAAAAATATGCCTTTCTGGTTCAAAAACAACTTACTCTAAAAATTTTTTAGAATAAAGTAAGTTCTTAAGTTGATAGGCATGAGGTCCTGCCACGTCGCCATCAGACTAGGGATTTGGAGTATCCCCTAAACGAAATTTTGTTTCTCTACAGGTAGTCACTTTGAGATGTCAGTTCATTTTTTTCTTTTTCTCTTTAATTAATGAGTGTGGGGGAGCATCCATCGCTATCAACTTAAGAGATTTTAATACTCGTAATTAAGTACAAAAAAACGTTATCCTTTCTAATCTAGTTTAACCGTTTGAAAAATGACTAACTTGAGCATTAAGTTTACGGAATGAATAACCAAATAACCTGCTCCCTTTATTTTTGGATTGAAGGTTATTTGGCTTTATATTGGTATGAATGAATTAAGAATTTCTTAAGAACCTATTAAGAAATATGTTATTGTTAGGAACTAGAATAAAATTATCTTAACACTAATAAGAGAATTAATAGTTTAAACTGGGGTCCTTAGAGCATGTCAAAAAACTAATAAGTAAGTATTTCAGGAGGGTTTTATGAAAAAGAAAATGATTATTGCAATTGTTGCTTCTGCTATAACAATGACTCATTTTGTAGGAAATACTTATGCAGATTCGAAAACAGAGGTTTCTGTTACAGCTCCCTACAATACAAATCAAATAGCGAAATGGTTAGAAGCACATGCAAAGCCTTTAAAAACAACTAATCCAACTGCATCTCTTAATGATTTGAAACCACTTAAGGATATGGTAGGTTCAGCTTCAATTGTAGGTTTAGGTGAAGCTACGCATGGGGCTCATGAAGTTTTTACTATGAAACACCGTATTGTTAATTATTTAGTATCTGAAAAGGGCTTTACCAATCTAGTTTTAGAAGAGGGATGGGATAGGGCCTTGGAACTTGATCGATATGTTCTTACTGGTAAGGGAAACCCAAGCCAACATCTATCACCTACATTTAAGACGAAAGAAATGCTAGATTTACTTGATTGGATTCGGCAATATAATGCTAATCCAAAACATAAATCTAAAGTACGTATCATCGGGATGGACATTCAATCAGTAAACGAGAATGTTTATAATAATATAAAAGAATACATTAAAGCGAACAATTCAAAACTGTTGCCAAGAGTAGAAGAGAAGATAAAAGGTCTTATTCCTGTAACAAAGGATATGAATACTTTTGAAAGCCTTACGAAAGAAGAAAAAGAAAAGTATGTTTTAGATGCTAAACAAATTAGTGCTTTATTAGA
>NZ_CAJCKK010000053.1:0-14856 GCF_903970865.1 Bacillus sp. ME78 | reverse complement strand
CCGTTCCCATACCGAACACGGAAGTTAAGCTCTCTAGCGCCGATGGTAGTTGGGACCTTGTCCCTGTGAGAGTAGGACGTCGCCAAGCAACTAAAAACACAAGTCTTTTGACTTGTGTTTTTTTTATTTCCCATGAAATAGGTTAGGTTCTGTTAGTAAAAATGATGAAATATAGTAAGGGATTTTTTGAGCAGAAATATTAAGAAATTGATAAATAAATGGATAATCTTCAGAGCCATAGCTTCCAAGTAAGTCATACCACCAATCTGTTTCATACCTAGAAATCATGCTTAAATTATAGAGCAATAAATAATGAACGAGGAGTTCGGGTAATACTGGTTTAGGATTTCTAGGATCAGTTGTAAGTGGTAAATAATAAGTATTAGTAAGATATTCATAGTATAAAGGAGTACTGTACATAGGATTCCATGATTGAATTGGCGCCGTAAAAAGTAAATTCGATTCATTAGTTTTCTCAGGTACATGTTGCATTGATAAATGCTTACAAGATGTTTCAATGTAGCGAGAAAATCTCTCTTTAGTCATATGTAATCGATCTAGTAGGTTGACTGAAAAGGAGAGCTCATTTTTAATTGTTGAATCGATTTTATATAAAGTTGATCCTTTTTGACTATAGCGGAACAAATTTTGTAATTCTGGAATATTTCCCATTAGTTCTAACATGTTAAATTTTTCTGCTTCTAAGTGTTTCATGTGAAACAGTTGTTCTGCAACATGAGTAAACAATCCGTTTTTTTGTACCTTCACCTCATCTTCTAAAAATTGATACCCTTGTTTTTTTCGTTTGCGAGTTGTAACGCCATGAGCTAAAACAGTAGTGGATTCAGGATAGTTAGGATCAATGGTTAGTAGACATGCTTTAAAAAGTTGGCTAATTCCATAAAATAACAACATTGGTTGAATGGAAAATGGAGCTGTCTTATATAATTCATAATAATTTTTCCCGTGTTCTAAGTAATAAATAAAGGGATAACAATTTTCAAAACTTTTTTTTTCGGCATCCTGAATAGAGGATTTTTCATAACAACGGGCAAGATAACGTTGTACGTTTTGAGATGAAAAAAAGAAACTTAACTGCTGCCAAGTGCAAGATGTTTGATGCATATATTACGCTCCTTTTATTGTCTAAAAATTCTAACATATATATACGTCCTTGACAGTATTTTAACCAATTGATAAGCTACTAATAATAATTTCTGGTATCATAGGGGGAACAATTATGTGGGAATCTAAATTTGTTAAAGAAGGTTTGACTTTTGATGATGTATTACTTGTACCAGCTAGGTCAGATATATTACCAAGAGAAGTAAGTGTTAAAACAGTTTTATCTGAAAGCTTACAGCTAAACATCCCGTTAATTAGTGCAGGAATGGATACAGTAACAGAAGCTGACATGGCTATTGCAATGGCTCGCCAAGGTGGTTTAGGAATTATTCATAAGAATATGTCTATTGAGCAACAAGCAGAGCAAGTTGATAAAGTAAAGCGCTCTGAAAGCGGCGTTATTTCAGATCCTTTCTTCTTAACTCCAGAACATCAAGTATATGATGCAGAACATCTTATGGGAAAATATCGTATCTCAGGTGTACCGGTTGTAAATAATTTAGATGAGCGAAAATTAGTTGGTATTATTACAAACCGTGATATGCGCTTCATCCAAGACTACTCAATCAAAATTTCTGACGTAATGACAAAAGAACAATTAATTACAGCTCCAGTTGGTACTACATTGGAAGAAGCTGAAAAGATCCTACAAAAGTATAAAATTGAAAAACTCCCTCTTGTTGATAATAACGGTGTATTACAAGGGCTGATTACAATAAAAGATATTGAAAAAGTAATTGAATTCCCAAACTCTGCTAAAGATAAGCAAGGACGCTTATTAGTTGGAGCGGCAGTTGGTGTAACAGCTGATGCTATGCTTCGTATCGATGCATTAGTAAAAGCTAGTGTAGATGCAATTGTACTTGATACAGCTCATGGGCATTCTAAAGGCGTTATTGATAAGGTAAAAGAAGTTCGTGCTAAATATCCATCATTAAATATTATCGCTGGAAATGTTGCTACAGCTGAAGCAACGAAAGCATTAATTGAAGCTGGTGCAAACGTAGTTAAAGTTGGTATTGGACCAGGTTCTATTTGTACAACACGTGTTGTAGCTGGTGTTGGTGTACCACAATTAACAGCAGTTTATGATTGTGCAACCGAAGCTCGTAAACACGGTATTCCAGTTATTGCTGATGGCGGTGTTAAGTACTCTGGTGATATGGTTAAAGCTTTAGCAGCAGGAGCACATGTTGTTATGCTAGGTAGTATGTTTGCTGGTGTTGCCGAAAGTCCTGGAGAAACTGAAATTTACCAAGGTCGTCAATTTAAAGTGTATCGTGGTATGGGTTCTGTCGGTGCGATGGAAAAAGGAAGTAAAGATCGTTACTTCCAAGAAGGAAATAAAAAACTTGTTCCAGAAGGTATTGAAGGACGAGTACCATATAAAGGACCTTTAGCAGATACAGTTCACCAATTAGTTGGTGGCTTACGTGCAGGTATGGGATATTGCGGAGCACAGGATTTAGAATTCTTACGCGAAAATGCACAATTCATTCGTATGTCAGGTGCAGGCTTACGTGAAAGTCATCCTCATCACGTACAAATTACAAAAGAGGCTCCAAACTACTCATTATAATGTCTTATATACAAATAGACAGAGATTTGATATCTCTGTCTATTTTTTTTTGATTATGTTAGAATAACGGTTATGTGAGTACATAGATATTGGGGGTAGCAAAAGTGAAAGGTATGTTTTGCAAAAGATTCATTGCTTTGGTAACAGTGCTTACACTAGCTTGTAGCATTTTTATGCCATATAGCAATGCATCAGCTGAAACAGGAGCCGCTTTAAACATTGAAGCAGGCGCGGCAATTTTAGTAGAAGCGAATTCTGGGAAAATTTTATATCAAAAGAATGCAGATGAATTATTATCCATTGCTAGTATGACAAAGATGATGAGTGAATATTTAGTTCACGAAGCAGTGGATAAAGGAAAACTTAAGTGGGACCAGAAAATTAAGGTTTCTGAATATGCATATAAGGTTTCACAAGATGCTTCATTATCAAATGTTGCATTAGAAAATGGTGGCTCTTATACAGTAAAAGAGTTATATGAGGCAATGGCAATCTTTTCTGCAAATGGTGCAACAATTGCATTAGCAGAAGCAATTGCAGGTAAAGAAGTAGATTTCGTAAAAATGATGAATGATAAATCGAAAGAACTAGGGTTGAAAAATTATAAATTTGTCAATTCTACAGGTTTAACGAATAAAGATTTAAAGGGAATGCACCCTGAAGGAACAACAGCAGATGAAGAAAATAAAATGTCTGCAAAGGATGTTGCAACTTTAGCACAACATTTAATTAAAGATTATCCAAAAGTGTTAGATACAGCAAAAATTCCTAAAAAAGAATTCCGTCCAGAAAAAGAGAAGTTTGCAATGTCAAACTGGAACTGGATGTTAAAGGGCTTAGTTAAAGAATATGATGGCGTAGATGGTCTGAAAACAGGCTCAACTCCAGAAGCAGGAGATTGCTTCACTGGTACGGTTGAAAGAAACGGTATGCGTTTTATTTCTGTAGTTATTAAAACAAGTTCTCATACAGCACGTTTTGATGAAACAAAGAAGCTATATGATTATGGATTTGCTAACTTTGAAGTGAAACAAATGTATAAAAAAGGTTCTTCAGTAAAAGGACAAGAAACAGTAAGAGTAGAAAATGCGAAAGATAAAGATGTAGCAGTTCAAACGAAACAAGCTATTTCACTTCCAGTGCCAAAAGGAAGTAAAGATGTTTATAAAACAGAATTAAAAGAATCAAGTAAGGGACAAGAAGCACCTATTAAAAAGGGAGCTGCGCTTGGTCAAATGGTAATTACGCCAAAAGATACAAACGACCCTGGATTTTTAACTGGTAAGTCGTTGCAAGTGGATCTTGTAACAACATCTGAAGTAGAAGAAGCAAACTGGTTTACTCGTGCTATGCGCGGAATTGGTTCATTCTTTAGTGGTATGTGGAATAGTGCTGTTGATACAGTAAAAGGTTGGTTTTAGAAGCTCCTCATGGTAGGGGCTTTTTTTTTATTCCTATTTTTCATACCGACTTTATGAAAAAGTAGTAGACAAGCATCTGATAGTTAGTGGTAGAATGTAAGAGTATTCTTAATTTTCGCCTTTAACGGGGGAAAGCAATTCACCTAGGGGGGTTTTTGTACATGACAAATGTAACAGGGACAGAGCGTGTAAAACGTGGAATGGCAGAAATGCAAAAAGGCGGCGTTATTATGGACGTAATTAACGCTGAACAAGCAAAAATTGCAGAAGAGGCAGGCGCAGTTGCCGTTATGGCATTAGAGCGTGTACCAGCAGACATTCGTGCAGCAGGTGGCGTTTCTCGTATGGCAGACCCAACAATCGTTGAAGAAGTTATGGGTGCAGTGTCAATTCCGGTTATGGCAAAATGCCGTATCGGTCACCTTGTAGAAGCACGTGTATTAGAATCATTAGGGGTAGACTATATCGATGAGAGTGAAGTATTAACTCCTGCTGATGAAGTATACCATTTAAATAAACGTGATTACACAGTTCCATTTGTATGTGGTTGCCGTGATATCGGAGAAGCTGCACGTCGTATTGCAGAAGGTGCATCTATGCTTCGTACAAAAGGTGAACCAGGAACAGGAAACATTGTAGAGGCAGTGCGTCATATGCGCCAAGTCAATGCAGAAATCCGTCAAGTTGCGAGTCTACGTGAAGATGAGTTAATGACATATGCAAAAAATACTGGTGCTCCTTACGAAGTATTACTTGAAATTAAACGTCTTGGTCGCTTACCAGTTGTAAACTTTGCGGCAGGTGGTATAGCAACGCCAGCAGATGCTGCATTAATGATGCAACTTGGTGCTGATGGGGTATTTGTTGGATCTGGTATCTTCAAATCAGAAAACCCAGAGAGATTTGCACGTGCAATTGTTGAAGCAACGACTCATTATGAAGATTACGAACTAATTGCAAGTCTTTCTAAAGGATTAGGTAATGCAATGAAGGGTATCGAAATTTCAACGTTATTACCAGAACAACGCATGCAAGAGCGTGGATGGTAATTAAAGGAGAACTTTAAAATGGTGAAAATCGGTGTACTAGGTCTTCAAGGTGCAGTTCGTGAACATGTAAAATCAGTTGAAGCAAGTGGTGCAGAAGCTGTTGTTGTAAAGCGTATAGAGCAACTTGAAGAGATTGATGGTCTTATTTTACCAGGCGGTGAAAGTACAACAATGCGCCGTCTTATTGATAAGTATGCTTTCATGGAACCACTTCGCACATTTGCAAAGTCTGGTAAACCAATGTTTGGTACATGTGCAGGGATGATTCTTCTTGCGAAAACACTTATTGGCTATGAAGAAGCACATATTGGTGCTATGGATATTACAGTTGAGCGCAATGCGTTCGGACGCCAAAAGGATAGTTTTGAAGCTGCGCTTTCAATTGAAGGCGTGGATGAAGACTTCGTTGGTGTATTTATCCGTGCGCCGTATGTTGTAGAAGTAGCTGATAATGTTGAAGTGCTTTCTAAGCATGGTGACCGAATGGTAGCGGTAAGACAAGATCAGTTTTTAGCTGCTTCATTCCATCCGGAATTAACAGATGATCATCGTGTAACAGCATACTTTGTTGAAATGGTAAAAGAAGCGAAAATGAAAAAAGTTGTATAAGTAACTTGCAACTTGTATAAGATTATAGTAAATTGATGGTAACAATTTTATAAAATAAGCGTGTTGATAGGAAATAGTAACAAATGTTGTTTCTTATAGAGAGTCGATGGTTGGTGGAAATCGATAGAAACAGTTTGTGAATCCATCCTGGAATGGAATGTGGAACATCTTTTGGATTAGTAAGCATTCCCGGTGAAGAGCCGTTATTTCTACTTGAGAGGAAAGCGGTAATGCTTTCAACTAGGGTGGCAACGCGGGTTAACTCCCGTCCCTTTATATAGGGACGGGAGTTTTTTGTGTTTTATAAAATAAAAGGAGGAGTATATAATGCTTGATATTAAATTTTTACGTACAAACTTTGAAGAAGTAAAAGCGAAATTACAGCATAGAGGTGAAGATTTAACTGATTTCGGACGTTTTGAAGAACTTGATACGAGAAGAAGAGAACTACTTGTTCAGACAGAAGAATTAAAAAGTAAACGTAATGAAGTGTCTCAACAAATCTCTGTATTAAAGCGCGAAAAGAAAGATGCAGAAGCTCTAATTTTAGAAATGCGTGAGGTTGGAGAAAAAGTAAAGGATTTTGATAACGAACTTCGCACAGTTGAAGAAGACTTAGAAAGATTAATGTTATCTATTCCAAATATCCCTCATGAGTCTGCTCCAGTCGGTGAAACAGAGGATGATAATGTAGTAGCGCGTACTTGGGGAGAAGTAAAAGAATTTACTTTTGAACCAAAACCACATTGGGATCTTGCTACTGATTTAGGAATTTTAGATTTTGAACGCGCTGGGAAAGTAACAGGAAGCCGCTTCGTATTTTACAAAGGTGCTGGTGCAAGATTAGAGCGTGCTTTAATTAGCTTTATGCTTGATCTTCATACTGATGAGCATGGATATGAAGAAGTATTACCTCCATATATGGTAAACCGTGCAAGTATGACAGGAACAGGACAACTTCCAAAGTTTGAAGAAGATGCATTCCGTATTGAAAGTGAAGATTATTTCTTAATTCCAACAGCTGAAGTACCTGTAACGAATATGCATCGTGATGAGATTTTAAATAAAGAGCAATTGCCTATAAGATATGCTGCATTTAGCTCTTGCTTCCGCTCTGAAGCAGGTTCAGCTGGTCGCGATACACGCGGTTTAATTCGCCAGCATCAGTTCAATAAAGTAGAGCTTGTGAAGTTCGTAAAACCAGAAGATTCTTATGAAGAGTTAGAAAAATTAACAAATGATGCAGAACGCGTGTTACAATTATTAGAGTTGCCATATCGCGTTATGAGCATGTGCACAGGCGATTTAGGATTTACAGCAGCGAAGAAATACGATATTGAAGTATGGATTCCAAGCTATGGCACATATCGTGAAATTTCTTCTTGTAGTAATTTTGAAGCTTTCCAAGCGAGACGTGCAAATATCCGTTTCCGCCGTGAGCCAAATGGAAAACCAGAACATGTCCATACATTAAATGGATCTGGTCTTGCAATTGGACGTACGGTTGCAGCTATTTTAGAGAACTACCAACAAGAAGATGGTACAATTATAATTCCAGAAGTTCTTCGCCCTTATATGGGAGGAAAAACAGTTATTAAGTAAATTTAAACATTCATCGGTATGAGTGATTGGTAATTATGAGCGTTGTCAGTACTGTAATGTAGGAAGGGGAAAGTAAAATTTTCCTTTCCTCATAATTTATTTTAGTAGGGTTGACTAACTGTTTTTCTTTTGATATTATATTTGATGTCAATATGGAGGTATACCCAAGTCTGGCTGAAGGGATCGGTCTTGAAAACCGACAGGCGGCGAGAGTCGCGCGGGGGTTCGAATCCCTCTACCTCCTCCAGATATAATTGACAACAGCGCATATAAGTGGAGATTGGAGAACTCGTTACCAACACGTAACGAGTTTTTATTTTAAAACCAATCATAAAGTATGGTGTAAGGTAATTTTGTCCTTATTACACACTCATATTCCGATGATTATCTTCATAGATATGAAAGGAGTCAACATGGATCTTATTATACAAACGTTTCCTTTAGATGGAAAAACTTTATATTATGTACAATGTCCTGTCTGTAAGAACAATAGAATTTTAAACAGTGGTGCAAACGTATCACGCATTATTAGTGATGATACATTCCGTAAACTTTGTGGTTGTACTTGTGATGTAAAACCAGCTACGAATAAAGTAGAGGTGCCAAAACAAGTTAAAAAAGCAGCTGTAAAGAAAGAAGCGGCTCCAAAACGTACAGGTAAAGTATTAACGGCAGTAATTAATGGGAAAGAAATGACTGTTAAAGAGATTGCTGAAGCATACGATATTAGTACAAGTACTGTTCGTCAGCGTATTAACGCAGGAAAACCTGAGAGTGAAATTATTGCTCCAACAAAGAAGAAGTAATTTAATAGGAAAACCCGTGCATATGCACGGGTTTTTTATTTTACAAGTTTACGTGTTTGTTTTAAAAAATGGCCAATTTTTTTAATGATTGGTTCGATTGAATCCCCATCTTTTAAAATATCGTACTCATTAATATTTAAGCGTAATACAGGGCATGAATTAAAGTTGTTAATCCAGTTTTCATAACGTCCATGCATTTCTTTCCAGTACTCAATTGGCGTTTGCTGTTCCATTGGGCGTCCGCGTTCTTGAATACGATCGACAATATCATCGAAAGAACCTTCTAAGTAAATTAATAAGTCTGGATGAGGGAAGTAAGGAGTCATGACCATAGCGTCAAATAACCCTTTGTATGTTTCATAATCAGTTTCCGTCATCGTACCTTTTTCATGATGCATCTTTGCGAAAATTCCAGTGTCTTCGTAAATAGAACGATCTTGAACAAAACCGCCACCGTATTCAAAAATTCTTTTTTGTTCCTTAAATCGTTCTGCTAAAAAGTACACTTGTAGGTGGAAGCTCCAGCGAGTGAAGTCCGCATAGAACTTGTCCAAATATGGATTGGAATCTACTTTTTCAAATGATGTGCGATAACCTAAAGCATTAGCTAATGCAGTTGTCATAGTTGATTTACCCACACCTACCGTTCCGGCGATAGTGATTACTGCGTCATTGGGTATATCATATTTTTGCCTTAAATTCATTATTATTTCGACTCCTTTAAGAGAGTATTTTGAAGGGCAGATAGGATGACGTTTAAATCATCAGGATTTTTTACAAAATCCATATCGTCTCCATTAAATTTCAATACTGGTATTTCCGGATGATCTTTTTTAAAAGCATCCATTGCTGTTTCATAATCTTTTGTGAGCTGTAGTAAGTAATTTGGATCCATGTTTTTTTCAAATTCTCTTCCGCGCATGGCGATTCGTTTTTGCAATGTTTCTAGGCTAGCTGTTAAATAAACAATGACGTTTGGCACAGGCATATCTTGTGTAAGGATACGATAAATTTGCATGTACTTGTCATATTGAGAGTCTTTTAATGTGCGGGATGCAAAAATTAAATTTTTAAAGATATGGTAATCCGCTACTACTGGTTTCCTTTGATTCAAATACTTTATGTTAATATCTTCTAATTGTTTGTATCTATTACAAAGAAAGAACATCTCTGTTTGAAAACTCCATTCGTCGATGTCTTCATAGAACTTTCCTAAAAAGGGATTTTCATCAACAATCTCTTTTAGTAAGTGGAGTTGCATGTGAGTTGAAATTTCCTTCGCAAGTGAAGTTTTTCCAACACCAATTGGTCCTTCAACCGTGATAAATGGTACTCCGGTCACGCTGTTTCCTCCTTTCAATCAGTGATTTACCGTGACTACTAAAAACACAAAACAGAATTATTGTAGCACAAGAGGGAAGCGAGCGGGTTAATTTGATATAAAAAGTTAGAAAATAGATATATGTATTAATTAAATTTTATTTTGGATGACGATGTTATATTTGCTTTCAATGTAGTTTCCATTATTTTTAAAGCATGTATATTATCTTGGTCGCTGTTAGAGGCAATACAATCCTGTGGTACATACAATGTATAATTTCTCATATGGGCATCATTAGCTGTAAATAGGATACATATATTTCCGGCAACTCCTGTTAATATTAGATTTTCTATTTTTAAATAACCTAGTAATGAATTTAAAGGTGTTTCATAAAAAGCGGAATAATGTGGTTTAATAAAAATGTAATCATCAGAATTTGGAGCAATCTTATGGATTATATTTTCGCTATATTTATTTGTGCAATGAGTAATAAGTTGGTCGATATCAGATCTCCAAAGTTGATAATGGTCATTAACGTAAATTATAGGATAGCCGAAGGATTTCATTTTTTTCTTTAATTGTAAAATAGGGTTTGTGATAGTCTCACATTTTTGAGCTAGAATGGGTCCGTGGGAAAATTGAAAGTCATTAATCATATCGATAATGAGCAAGGCGGTATTTTTCATATGTAATCCCCTCTCTTTTTTCTTTTAGGGTGGATTGAATATATAAAAGTTATCCCCTGTGTAGTAAATGGAAATAAGTGTACTTTATTTGTAATGAAAGGACTATGTTATGGAACAAGATCAAGATATTTATTTTATGCAATTAGCGATAGAAGAAGCCAGAAAGGCAGAGGAAATACAGGAAGTGCCAATTGGAGCAGTTATAGTGTTAGATGGTGAGGTAATTAGTGTTGCCCATAATTTAAGGGAAACTGAGCAAAGATCAATAGCTCATGCAGAGTTGCTAGCGATAGATGAGGCGTGTAAAAAATTAGGGACATGGCGTTTAGAAGATGCAACATTGTATGTAACATTAGAACCTTGTCCAATGTGTGCGGGTGGAATTGTTTTATCACGAGTGAAGCGAGTTGTATATGGTGCAAGTGATCCGAAGGGCGGGTGTGCAGGGACATTAATGAATCTTTTAACAGATGAACGCTTCAATCATCAATGTGAAGTAGTATCTGGTGTATTAGAGGAAGAATGCGGTACGTTGTTAACAAACTTTTTTAGAGAGCTTCGTAAAAAAAGAAAAGCGATAAAAAAATTAGAGAAAAATACTGGGAACTAACGTATTTGCATTTTATAAAGAAACAAGTTATACTGATAATGCCTTTAATGAAGGCAACCGAATATTGGTTTTAACTTTGCCGTGCTAAGCGGGGAGGTAGCGGTGCCCTATACTCGCAATCCGCTCTAGCGAGGCCGAATCCCCTCTCGAGGTTATGTTGCTGTAAGGTCTGCCTTAAGTAAGTGGTGTTGACGTTTGGGTCCTGCGCAACGGGACCCCGTGAACCTTGTCAGGTCCGGAAGGAAGCAGCAATAAGCGGGTCTTCTCGTGTGCCGCAGGAGTGCCTGAACCGAGCTAACTGCTTGAGTAACGCTTATGGTACGTAATCGACGGAGGGTGCACGGCAGTTATATATGTATACAAAACTCACCTTAATACAAAGGTGAGTTTTTTGTATAGAAAATAACTTTTGGAATCTATAAACAGAATGGGTTATAATAAATGAGATAATAACCTTTGAGGGAGGCCGTATTTTCGTGTCATACCAAGCGTTATACCGAACATGGAGACCGCAAAAGTTCGAAGATGTAGTCGGTCAAAAGCACGTGACAAAAACGTTGCAAAATGCCCTTCTTCAAGAGAAAGTTTCACATGCTTATTTATTTTCTGGTCCTAGGGGAACAGGAAAAACGACAATTGCAAAAGTATTTGCAAAAGCAATTAACTGTGAACATGCTCCGGTAGCTGAACCTTGTAATGAATGTCCTTCTTGTTTAGGAATTACACAAGGATCCATTTCAGATGTATTAGAAATTGATGCGGCTTCAAATAACGGTGTAGATGAAATTCGAGATATTAGAGATAAAGTAAAATATGCTCCAAGTGCTGTAGAATATAAAGTATACATTATTGATGAAGTTCACATGCTTTCTATGGGTGCATTCAATGCGCTTTTAAAAACCTTAGAAGAGCCGCCAGGACATGTTATCTTTATTTTGGCGACAACAGAACCTCATAAGATCCCGCCTACAATTATTTCGCGTTGTCAGCGTTTTGAATTCCGAAAAATATCAGTGAATGATATTGTTGAGAGATTATCAACGGTTGTGACAAACGAAGGTACGCAAGTGGAAGATGAAGCATTACAAATTGTTGCCCGTGCTGCTGAAGGTGGTATGCGTGACGCGCTTAGTCTTATTGATCAGGCTATATCTTATAGTGATGAGATTGTTACGACAGAAGATGTATTGGCCGTAACAGGATCTGTTTCTCAGCAATACTTAGGCAATTTAGTAGAATGCATACGTGAAAATGATGTATCAAGAGCATTACAGATCATAGATGAAATGATGAGTAAAGGGAAGGATCCAGTTCGTTTTATGGAGGATTTCATTTACTATTATCGTGATATGCTTTTATATCAAACTTCACCGCAACTAGAACATATGTTGGAACGAGTAATTGTAGATGATCAATTCCGTAAGTTGAGTGAAGAAATGCAACCGGAAGTGATCTATGAGATTATTCATACCCTTAGTAAGGGACAACAGGAAATGAAGTGGACAAATCATCCGCGTATTTTCTTAGAAGTTGTTATGGTGCAATTGTGTCAACAGTTTATGATGCAAGCAAACGGTACTGATCGTTTGCAAGCAATTATGAACAGGATGCAGCAATTGGAGAAAGAGTTAGAGCAAGTCAAAAAGAACGGTGTGCCAGCTGGTGTACAACAGGAAGTAAGAGAGACACGTGCAACACCAAAACCCGTACGAACAGGAAGTATGAAGATTCCTGTCGGGCGTGTAAATGAAGTATTAAAACAAGCGAAGCGTCAAGATTTAGAACAATTAAAAGCTGTATGGGGTGAGTTGTTAGGAAGACTCAAATCATATAACAAAGTAGCGTTTGCTGTTCTACTAGAAAATAGCGAACCAGTGGCAGCTTCAGATGACACTTACGTTTTAGCATTTCAATATGAGATTCACTGTAAGATGGCGAGCGAAAATCGAGAAGCTATGGATACAGTAGAACAAGCTTTATTTGAATTGCTAAGTAAAAAGTTAAATATGATTGCCATTCCAAAAAGTGAATGGGGTAAAATCCGTGAAGACTTTTTACAACGTGAAGGTGGAGAGTCTGAAGAAAGCCCGGAGAAAAAGGAAGACCCTCTTATAGAAGAGGCAGTGAAATTAGTAGGACAAGAACTCATTGAAATAAAAGAGTAATAATAATTAGGAGGAATTAATTATGATGCGTGGCGGAATGGGAAATATGAATAACATGATGAAACAAATGCAAAAGATGCAAAAAGACATGGCGAAAGCACAAGAAGAGCTTGGTGAAAAAACAGTTGAAGGTACAGCTGGCGGCGGAATGATTACAGTTATTGCAAATGGTCACAAGCAAATTCTTGAAGTGAAGATTAAAGAAGAGGTTGTAGATCCAGAGGATATCGAAATGTTACAAGACTTAGTGTTAGCTGCAACAAATGATGCACTTAAAAAGGCTGATGAGCTATCAAACTCTACGATGGGTAAATTTACAAAAGGCTTAAACTTACCAGGTGGAATGTTCTAGGAGGATATTGATACATGCATTATCCAGAACCAATATCAAAACTAATCGATAGTTTTATGAAGTTGCCAGGTATCGGACCGAAAACAGCGGTTCGATTGGCATTTTTCGTATTAGATATGAAAGAAGATGATGTGTTAGGTTTTGCGAAAGCACTTGTAAATGCGAAGCGAGATTTAGCGTATTGTTCTGTATGTGGACATATTACTGATCGTGATCCTTGTTATATTTGTAATGATTCGCATCGAGATCAATCAGTTGTTTGTGTCGTGCAAGAACCGAAAGATGTAATCGCGATGGAAAAAATGAAAGAGTATCAAGGTGTATATCATGTGTTACGTGGTGCGATTTCTCCTATGGAGGGAATTGGACCGGAAGACATTAATATCCCGCAACTCTTAAAGCGACTACATGATGAAACGGTACAAGAAGTAATATTAGCAACAAACCCTAATATTGAAGGGGAAGCTACAGCGATGTATATCTCCCGCCTCTTAAAACCTACAGGCATTAAAGTAACTCGTATTGCACATGGTCTGCCAGTTGGTGGAGATTTAGAATATGCAGATGAAGTGACACTATCGAAAGCATTAGAAGGTCGCAGAGAAGTATAAGAGGAGAAACAAAAATGTTCTTTCAAAAAAAGGGTAAATTGCGTAAAGAGTATGATGATAAGTTAATTGTACTTTTGGAAAAAGTGAAGAATGAGTGGTTACGTCAGAAGAGAATGGTCGAACAAAGTGTAGAACCATCTCAAGATGTCATTTGTTCTTTGAAAATAGCAGAGGCGAAATATTTCTTCTTGTTGAAAGAAGCAAAGCGTCGTCCTGTAAAAATGGAACAATGGTAAAGGGTTCTGCTTTCTGAGCAGGCCTTTTTATTTTATTTTATTTTATTTGTTAAATGCTGAGGTGTTGTTTTATTAGGTTTATATGAAAGAGATGCCGTTTATGATAACTGTTCTTTTTTATTGTCTTGTCCCATACAAATAGATGTATAGGTCATTCATAAGGAGGAAAAAATGAATTCTACAATTATTATTGTTGGCATTCTTACTTTAGTGTTTATTTTTCTTGTTTTTGGTGTTGCCTCTAAGCCATTACGTTTTATAGGAAAGGTGATTTTTCATGTTACTCTAGGCATAGCATTGCTTTTTATCATAAATGTTGTAGGGACATATTTTGATTTTCATATCCCAATTAACATGGGTACAGCGGCAATAACGAGTTTATTAGGCCTACCAGGTGTGGCGGCATTAGTGATTATTAAGCTTTATATCATGCCAAGATAAAATTATTTTGGCATTTTTTTAAAAAGTGTTGACTATTAAATAATTAATATGGTAAATTAATAAGCGTCGTCAGGAACGAAAGAAAAAAGTTGTTGACAGATTTAATGAGAAATGTTAAATTATAAAAGTCGCTGAAACGCGATATTGAACTTTGAAAACTAAACGAAACAAACAACGTGAAACGTCAATTTTTATTTTTAGATGCTAGACAAACTAACTTTATTGGAGAGTTTGATCCTGGCT
>NZ_CAJCKK010000052.1:0-15768 GCF_903970865.1 Bacillus sp. ME78 | reverse complement strand
TAACCCGAAGGTCGCAGGTTCAAATCCTGTCCCCGCAACCAAATGGTCCCGTGGTGTAGTGGTTAACATGCCTGCCTGTCACGCAGGAGATCGCCGGTTCGACCCCGGTCGGGACCGCCATTTTATATAAAGAAAAGAACGAAACAAATTGTTTCGTATTTTTTTATTTGTTTTAACAAAAAACTAATAAAGACAGTCAAACTATCCTTAGGACAACTCCTAAGGACTTTTTTATATATTCAAAACCTGTATAATAAAGAGCAGAGAACATTGTGAGTAAAGTAGGTGAAGTCTGTGAGCAAATATGAAGTAACAACAAAATCTTCTGCGGAAACACAAAGGTTATCAGAAAAACTAGGTGAACTCGTAGAGGCACAAGATGTAATTATTTTAGAAGGAGATCTTGGAGCTGGGAAGACGACTTTTACAAAGGGGCTAGCAAAAGGTCTTGGAGTGAAAAGAGTTGTAAATAGTCCTACCTTTAATATTATTAAAGAATATAAAGGAAGATTACCACTATATCATATGGATGTGTATCGCTTAGCAGAAAGCGAAGAGGACTTAGGCTTTGATGAGTATTTCTACGGTGAAGGAATTACGGTAGTGGAATGGGCTCATTTAATAGAAGCATATTTACCGAATGAAAAGTTACAAATTAGTTTATTCCATGCGGGAGATGACACAAGAAAAATTATACTCGAGCCAATTGGAGATCGCTATATTAGATTATGTGAGGAGCTATTACAAGATGAAAGTACTAGCAATTGATACTTCAAATTACGTAATGGGTGTATCCCTTATTGAGGAAGGAAACGTGATTGGGGAAATCATTACAAATTTGACGAAAAACCATTCTGTACGTCTTATGCCAGCTGTAGAGCAACTGTTAAAAGAATGTGGTGTAAAACCGAAGGAATTAACTAAAATCGTAGTAGCTGCTGGACCTGGATCATATACAGGTGTTCGCATAGGCGTGACAGCGGCAAAAACATTAGCTTGGTCACTTCAAATACCAATTGTAGGTGTATCAAGTTTAGAGGTAGTAGCTGCAAACGGTGTTAACTTTAATGGATTAATTTGTCCTTTATTTGATGGAAGACGTGGGCAAATCTATACTGGATTATATACATATGAAGGAGAGCAGTTAACTTCAATAGAAGAAGACCGAATTATTCTTATTGTGGACTGGTTGCAAATGTTAAAAGATAAAGGACAGCCTGTTTTATTTATCGGTAATGATGTTAAATTGCATAAAGAAATAATTATAGAACATTTAGGTGATCAAGCTGTATTCGCTCCGTTTACTAAAAATAATCCAAGACCAAGTGAGCTAGCATTCTTAGGGTTACAAAAAGAAGAACAAGATGTGCATACGTTTGTTCCGAGCTATCTTCGTTTAGCTGAAGCTGAAACAAAGTGGTTAGAAAGTCAAAACAAGTAGGGGCCTTGCAGAAGATGGATATGATATTTAGAAAGATGGAACTTGATGATATTGCTCAAATTGTAGCTATTGAAGAAGTGTCTTTTTCAACTCCTTGGACTGCAGATGCCTTTCACCGTGAATTAACGATGAATGAACATGCACATTATATTGTGTTAGAAAAAGATGGTCGTGTAATCGGATATTGTGGATTGTGGATAATTATTGATGAATCACATATAACAAATATAGCTATTTTGCCAGAATACCGAGGTCAAAAATTAGGAGATGCCTTATTGAAAGCAGTTATTTCAGAAGCGAAAGAACTAGGGGTAAAAACAATGACGCTTGAAGTACGTGTATCAAATGAAGTAGCAAAGCAGTTGTACAAAAAATATGGATTTCAAAATGGTGGAATTCGTAAACGATACTATGCAGACAATCAGGAAGATGGTCTTGTAATGTGGGTGAATATATAATGGGAAAAAATACGATTATACTTGGGATTGAAACAAGCTGTGATGAAACAGCGGTAGCGGTTGTTAAAAATGGAACGGAAATTATTGCGAATGTCGTTGCATCACAAATCGAAAGTCATAAACGTTTTGGCGGGGTTGTACCAGAGATTGCATCCCGTCATCATGTAGAAGAAATTACAGTTGTGTTAGAAGAAGCTTTAAAAGAAGCAAATATCACATTTGATGATATTGATGCAATTGCTGTAACAGAAGGGCCTGGTTTAGTAGGAGCACTTCTAATTGGGGTAAATGCAGCGAAGGCAGTAGCTTTTGCACATGATATTCCGCTAGTCGGTGTTCATCATATTGCAGGTCATATTTATGCGAACCGTTTAGTAAAAGAAGTTCAATTCCCGCTATTATCACTTGTTGTATCTGGTGGGCATACAGAACTTGTTTATATGAAAGAACATGGTTCATTTGAAGTAATTGGTGAAACGCGAGATGATGCAGCTGGAGAAGCATATGATAAAGTAGCTCGTACGTTATCTATGCCATATCCAGGTGGTCCGCATATTGATCGTCTTGCACATGAAGGAGAACCAACAATTGATTTGCCTCGTGCATGGCTAGAACCGAATTCATATGATTTTAGCTTTAGTGGATTGAAATCAGCAGTTATCAACACTGTGCATAACGCGAAACAACGTGGTATAGAAATTAAACCAGAAGATTTAGCGGCAAGTTTCCAAGAAAGTGTAATAGATGTACTTGTAACGAAAGCAGCTCGTGCAGCAGAAGCTTATAATGTAAAGCAATTACTTCTTGCTGGTGGAGTAGCTGCTAATAAAGGACTTCGTGCGCGATTAGAAGAAGAATTTGCACAAAAAGAAAACATTGAACTAATTATTCCACCGCTATCTTTATGCACAGATAATGCAGCAATGATTGCAGCGGCAGGGACAATTGCGTATGAACAAGGCAAGCGTGCAACATTAGCCTTAAATGCGAATCCAGGATTAGATATTGAAGCATAGTTATGCACATAATTAACCACAGCTTGTGGATAAAACCCATATTATCTGTTGATAATGTGGGTTTTGTTGTGTATATAAATTGTTGATATCTTTTTTGTTAGTTGTGGATAATGTGGAAAAGTTGTTTTGTTAGCTATTTTATAAAGGTGGATATGTGTATAAGTTTGTGGATAAACTAGATGAAGTCTGACCTTTGAATATATTGTTTTTCGGGAAATAAAAAGTAAGAAGATATCCCTGAAAAACATTTTGAAATATCCTTCTATTATAGAGGGTGCTGATATTGTCAATCCTTGTCGGTAAATCGATATTTCGTGTCGAATCGTTTATATATATAGGGTGACAATAGATGTATTTGAAAATTGGTTGATATATTCCGAGTTACCATTGATATATTCAAAAAATTATTTATGTACTTAAAGAAAAAAGATGTCACATAGTCAAAAATCATGACTGATGAGACATCTTCCTTATTTAAATACTCTTATACATGCAGCTCTTCCCACTCTGCCATACAAGTTTCAAGTTGTTCTTGTAGCGTTTGTTTTTTAGTTGTAATTTCACTCGCTTTTTCATAATCTGCATATATTTCTGGTAAGCAAAGTTGATCTTCTAACGTAGCAATTTCTTCTTCTAAGTTTACGATGTTTTGTTCTAGTTCTTCAATTTTTCGAGTGCGTTGACGTTCTAATTGTTTACGCTCTTTTTCTTCGAGATAATTTAATTTTTCTTGAGCTACAGTTTTTTGAACAGGTGCCTGATTTTCTTGCTGTTCAAGTTGTTCAAATGCTGCGCGTTCAATCATTTCATTTTTCTTCTCCACATAGTAATCGTAATCCCCTAAATATTCCTGTGCACCTTCTGTTGATAACTCAACCACAGTCGTTGTTACACGGTTAATGAAGTAGCGATCATGTGAGACAAATAGAAGAGTCCCTGGATAATCAATTAAAGCATTCTCTAAAATCTCTTTACTATTTAAATCAAGGTGGTTCGTAGGCTCATCCAGAATTAATAAATTTGACTTTTGCATCATAAGTTTCGCAAGAGCTAATCGAGCTTTTTGTCCACCACTAAGGGAAGATACTGGTTTCAGTACATCATCTCCTGTAAATAAAAAGTTCCCGAGTATAGTACGGATTTCTTTTTCAGGTTGCAGTGGATATTCATCCCATAGTTCATTTAAAACCCGTTTAGAAGATGTTAAGTTTGCTTGTTCTTGATCATAATAACCAACAGATACATTTGATCCGAAAGAAACATCACCATTTAATAGTGGTAACTTATTCACAATAGATTTTAATAATGTGGATTTCCCAATTCCGTTTGGACCAACTAAAGCAACACTATCTCCGCGAGTTAAGCGCATAGTTACGTTTTCAATTATAGGGTCCTCATCATAGCCAATGGTTGCATCCTTTACTTGTAAAACATCATTTCCACTTTGCTTTTCAATATCGAAGTGGAATGATGCTGACTTAGAATCCCCTAATGGTCTCGTTAATAATTCCATTCTGTCTAGTTGTTTACGGCGACTTTGAGCACGTTTCGTTGTAGAGGCGCGAGCTATATTCTTTTGAACGAAGTCCTCAAGTTTTGCGATTTCATCTTGTTGTTTTTCGTAACGTTTCCTTTCTTGCTCATATAATGCTGATTTTAAGTCTAAATATTTACTGTAGTTACCAACAAATCGTCTGCTTTCTTTATTCGAGATTTCATATACTTGTGTAACAAGTTTGTCTAAGAAATAACGGTCATGTGAAACGATTAATATTGCGCCAGGATAACCTTGTAAATATTGCTCAAGCCATGTTAATGTTTCGATGTCTAAATGGTTTGTAGGCTCGTCCAAAATAAGTAAGTCTGGTTTTGTTAATAATAATTTTCCGAGAGCTAATCTTGTTTTTTGCCCACCGCTTAAAGTAGAAATCGTCGTCTGGTGCGTTTCAACTGGGAAGCCAAGGCCGCTTAAAATGGAGCGAATATCCGCTTCATATTGATATCCACCTTGATCTTTATAATTGAGTTGCAATTGGTCATAATCAGCTAACAATCTTTCATATATAGCTTCGTTTGAAAAGTTTTCTTCTTTTCCCATTTCTTGCTCAAGCCTTCGAAGTTTTGTCTCCATTTGCTGTAAGTGGGTAAAGACGGTTAGCATTTCATCCCAAATTGTTAAAGACGTTTCTAGGCCGGTATTTTGAGCTAAATACCCGATTGAGACATCTTTCGGTTTTATAATTTCGCCACCATCATGTGATAATTCACCAGCGATAATTTTTAATAATGTAGATTTTCCAGCTCCATTCCTTCCAACTAATGCGATACGATCTTTTGTTTGTACTTCTAATTTTATGTTTGCAAGAATTGTTTCTGCACCGTATAATTTCGAAAGTCCATTTACTTGTAATAAAATCAATGTTTTCACCTCAAATAATTTCTTAACTTTGCCATGTTTATATTTCTCAATCATACTAAAAATAGTGTATAGTTTAAAATAAGAGAGAATACTTCTTCTCTTTATTATACAAGGAATTTAATGAGTGCTAAACTTCTGTATTTGATTAAAGTATATGAATAAAGATAGGAAGAGAGGAGAGGTCATATGGATCAGCAAAAGATTCCACAAGCCACTGCTAAAAGATTGCCTCTATACTATCGATTTATCCAAAACTTATCTCTTTCTGGTAAGCAGCGTGTTTCATCGGCCGAATTGAGTGAAGCGGTAAAAGTAGATTCCGCAACAATACGAAGAGATTTTTCGTATTTTGGAGCGTTAGGGAAAAAGGGATATGGATATAACGTAAATTATTTATTATCATTTTTCCGCGAAACACTTGATCAAGATGATATAACGCGTGTAGCACTTATTGGAGTAGGTAATTTAGGGACCGCTTTCTTACATTATAATTTCACGAAAAACAATAATACAAAAATTGAAATGGCATTTGATGTTAGTGAAGAGAAAGTTGGAACAGAAATCGGGGGCATTCCTGTATACCATTTAGATGAATTAGAAGAGAGATTATCAAATGATATACAAGTGGCAATATTAACAGTACCGGCTACAGTAGCACAAGCTGTAGCAGATAGATTAGCTGAAACGAGCGTGCATGGTATTTTGAATTTCACACCAGCGCGATTAAACGTATCAGAGAATATTAGAATTCATCATATTGATTTAGCTGTAGAGTTACAAACATTAGTTTACTTTTTGAAAAACTATCCACAATAAAACGCAGAGGAAGCGACCTCTGCGTTTTATTATTGTTTCTTCTTTGTGAATTTAACTAATATAAGGCGAAGTGCCAAATTAAAATCAATTGTTGCCATAACTGCAAATAGTATTGTCCACACATTCCAGATTGTATCTGTTACGTTCGTAATGGCGAAGCGTGTAAAGATACATCCAAGAAGGAAGTATAGTGCAGCCATGAACAATGGTGAGTTTCTCATACAAAAAATCCTCCGATAAAGCCTTGCATTTTTTCAGCTTCTTTAATCATTTCTTGAATTCGCTCATTGCTCATAAAAATTTGCCCAATAGCGACTAATGTATTCATCGCAACATGAGCTGCAATCGGAACGATAATACGCTTCGTCTTCACATATAAGAAGGCGAATACGAGCCCCATAGCAGTGTATACCAATAAGTGAGTAAAATCAAAATGAATTGCTGCGAATACAAGCGAACTAATGATAGCTGCGATAAAGAAGTTAAACTTCTTATAAAGTGTACCAAATAAAATTTTTCTAAATACGATTTCTTCTAAGATAGGTCCAATTATAGATACAACAATAAGGAACCAAGGTATCGTTCTTGCGATGTCCATCAGTCTGTCTGTATTCTCAGATCCACGTGGAACCCCAAATACATACATTTCAATCATACCTGCAATGGATTGTGAGATGATTGCTAAGAAGAACCCGATGAAAATCCATCCAATAGTAGCTGGAACAGAAGAGCGCATTGGATCTAAATGCCTGTCACGAATGTCTGTTCTAAGTAACCAAAGCACGATACATAATGCAATAAAGAAGCTAATGATTGCCCAGTGTCCCGTTATAATTTGTCCTTTTTCTTCAATGGTAAATCCTCTATTATCATAGAGGCCTGTTTTTAGGAGAAGTGGTAATCCAACAACGCCAGATAACTGCATTAAAATGTATGTAACGATAATCCACCAGTATTGTTTCTTCAAATGGTTTAACCATCCTTTCTAACTCTAGTGTATGAGATGAGGTAGGATAACATGTAAATATGTTATCTACGATATAAACTTTCATCCGAATTATGATTTTTTTGTAAATACATATTTGAAATTGAAGTAAGAGACAGGAAAAAGTTGTGCGTTTAGCGAAAACAACTTAGGGTGTCTTTCATATTGTAACATACGAGTTGGGGAAACAACGATTCATATAGTAAAGGCAGTATTCTATATAGAAAGTTTATATAGTAATTTGCGAAAAAATTATGATTTTTTTACTTGCAAAAGAAATTGAGATTATTTATTATTATAAGTGTGTTAGCACTCGGATGACTTGAGTGCTAATAAATAAAATTTACATAACAAAATGAGGAGGTTATTGTTCATGCTAAAGCCATTAGGTGATCGCGTTGTAATTGAGCTTGTTCAAGCAGAAGAAAAAACAGCAAGTGGTATCGTATTACCAGATACCGCAAAAGAAAAACCACAAGAGGGTAAAGTTGTTGCAGTAGGTACTGGTCGAGTGCTTGAAAATGGTGAGCGTGTTGCTTTAGAGGTAGCAGCAGGTGATCTTATCATCTTCTCAAAATATGCAGGTACTGAAGTGAAATATGAAGGTACAGACTACTTGATTTTACGTGAAAGTGACATTTTAGCAGTTATCGGTTAATTATATAAATCTTAAAAAATCCAAGGGGGTCAATTATTATGGCAAAAGATATTAAATTTAGTGAAGAAGCACGTCGTTCGATGCTTCGCGGTGTCGACACTCTTGCAAACGCAGTAAAAGTAACACTTGGACCAAAAGGTCGTAACGTTGTACTTGAGAAAAAATTCGGTTCACCACTTATTACAAATGATGGTGTAACAATCGCAAAAGAAATCGAATTAGAAGATGCATTCGAAAACATGGGTGCAAAATTAGTAGCAGAAGTTGCTAGCAAAACAAATGATGTAGCTGGTGACGGAACAACAACTGCAACTGTATTAGCGCAAGCTATGATTCGTGAAGGTCTTAAAAACGTAACAGCTGGTGCTAACCCAATGGGTCTTCGTAAAGGTATCGAAAAAGCTGTTACTGCTGCAATTGAAGAATTAAAAACGATTTCTAAACCAATCGAAGGCAAATCTTCTATCGCACAAGTAGCTGCTATTTCTGCAGCTGACGAAGAAGTAGGTCAATTAATCGCTGAAGCAATGGAGCGCGTTGGTAACGACGGCGTTATTACTTTAGAAGAGTCTAAAGGATTCACAACAGAATTAGACGTAGTAGAAGGTATGCAATTTGATCGTGGATATGCATCTCCTTACATGATTACTGATTCTGACAAAATGGAAGCAGTTCTTGATAACCCATATATCTTAATTACTGACAAAAAGATTTCTAACATTCAAGAAATCTTACCAGTATTAGAGCAAGTGGTACAACAAGGTAAACCACTTCTTATCATTGCTGAAGATGTAGAAGGCGAAGCTTTAGCTACATTAGTAGTGAACAAACTTCGTGGTACATTCAATGTAGTAGCTGTTAAAGCTCCTGGATTTGGTGACCGTCGTAAAGCAATGCTAGAAGATATCGCAATCTTAACTGGTGGCGAAGTAATCACTGAAGAATTAGGTCGTGACTTAAAATCTGCTACAGTTGAATCTTTAGGACGCGCTGGTAAAGTTGTTGTTACAAAAGAAAACACAACTGTAGTTGAAGGTATTGGAAATACAGAGCAAATCGCAGCTCGCATCGGTCAAATTCGTGCGCAATTAGAAGAAACAACTTCTGAATTCGATCGTGAAAAATTACAAGAGCGTCTTGCTAAACTAGCAGGTGGCGTAGCGGTAATTAAAGTAGGTGCAGCAACTGAAACTGAGTTGAAAGAGCGCAAACTTCGCATTGAAGATGCACTTAACTCAACTCGTGCAGCAGTAGAAGAAGGTATCGTTGCAGGTGGTGGTACTTCACTTATGAACGTATACACGAAAGTAGCTTCTATCGTAGCTGAAGGCGACGAAGCAACAGGTATCAACATCGTACTTCGCGCACTAGAAGAGCCAGTTCGTCAAATCGCAATCAACGCTGGTCTAGAAGGATCTGTAGTTGTAGAGCGTCTAAAAGGCGAAAAAGTAGGCGTTGGTTTCAACGCAGCTACTGGCGAATGGGTTAACATGCTTGAGTCTGGTATCGTAGATCCAGCTAAAGTAACTCGTTCTGCACTTCAAAACGCAGCATCTGTTGCAGCTATGTTCTTAACAACTGAAGCTGTAGTAGCTGACAAGCCAGAGCCAAATGCACCAGCAATGCCTGACATGGGCGGCATGGGCATGGGCGGTATGGGCGGAATGATGTAATTCCGTTTGCCCTAAAAAACATCCATTTCTATATAGAAATGGATGTTTTTTTATGTTTTTTAGAAAAGGAAATGAATTTCTGTAGAATTTTGTCGCTTTCTCTCTTGACCATATTGATACTTCATTGTTAGAATCTAGGAAGATAATATAAAACGATCCTTCATATATCCTCAATGATATGGTTTGAGAGTCTCTACCGGGTTACCGTAAACAACCTGACTATGAAGGCAGTGTGTCTTATATTTATAAAGAGCGGAGACTATCTTTCTTTATAAAGCCAGACCCCTGCCTTTTCTTTGTTATGAGACTAGAGGCGGAGGACTGGCTTTTTTTATTATATTGGTAATGCTTTTCGCCAAATTGGTGAAAATATTTATATACGAGAACTAACGTTGGGGTGATTATTTTGAAGAAACAACACGATACAATTATCGTTTTAGATTTTGGAAGTCAATACAATCAGTTAATAGCACGTCGAATTCGTGAGTTCGGTGTATACAGTGAACTTCATCCACATACAATTACTGCAGAAGAAATTAAAGCAATGAATCCAAAAGGGATTATTTTCTCTGGTGGACCAAATAGCGTATACGGTGAAGGTGCATTACATTGTGATGAAAAAATCTTCGAACTAGATTTACCGATCTTCGGTATCTGTTACGGTATGCAGCTTATGACACAACACTTCGGTGGTAAAGTAGAGCGTGCCAACCACCGTGAGTACGGAAAAGCTGTTCTTAAAGTAGAGAACGAATCAAAATTATATGCGAACCTTCCAGAAGAGCAAGTTGTATGGATGAGCCATGGCGACTTAGTAACTGGTTTACCTGAAGGATTCGTAGTAGACGCAACAAGTGAGTCTTGCCCAATTGCTGGTATGAGCAATGAAGCGAAAAACTTATACGGTGTACAATTCCACCCAGAAGTACGTCACTCTGAGCACGGTAACGATTTAATTAAAAACTTCGTATTCGGCGTATGTGGTTGTTCTGAAGGATGGAACATGGAGAACTTTATCGAAGTAGAATTAGAAAAGATTCGTGAAACTGTTGGAGACAAAAAAGTACTATGTGCACTTAGTGGCGGCGTAGACTCTTCTGTTGTAGCAGTATTAATTCATAAAGCAATCGGCGATCAGTTAACATGTATTTTCGTTGACCACGGTTTACTTCGTAAAGGTGAAGCAGAAGGCGTTATGAAAACATTTAGCGAAGGCTTCCATATGAACGTTATTAAAGTGGATGCACAAGAACGCTTCATGAACAAGTTAAAAGGTGTAGAAGATCCAGAACAAAAACGTAAAATCATCGGTAACGAATTCATTTACGTATTTGATGATGAAGCGTCAAAATTACAAGGTATGGACTTCTTAGCACAAGGTACACTTTACACAGATATCGTTGAAAGTGGTACAGCAACTGCACAAACAATTAAATCTCACCATAACGTTGGTGGACTTCCAGAAGACATGCAGTTCAAATTAATTGAGCCTTTAAACACGTTATTTAAAGATGAAGTACGTGTATTAGGATCTGAACTAGGAATTCCTGATGAAATCGTATGGCGTCAACCATTCCCAGGACCGGGTCTTGGTATTCGTGTATTAGGTGAAATCACAGAAGAGAAATTAGAAATCGTTCGTGAATCTGATGCGATTTTACGTGAAGAAATTATTAAAGCGGGCTTAGACCGTGAAATCTGGCAATACTTCACTGCGCTTCCTGGTATGCGTAGCGTAGGTGTTATGGGTGACGAGCGTACTTACGATTACACAGTAGGTATCCGTGCAGTAACATCTATTGACGGTATGACAGCTGACTGGGCACGTATCCCTTGGGACGTACTAGAGAAAATCTCTGTTCGTATCGTAAACGAAGTAAAACACGTTAACCGTATCGTGTATGATGTAACGAGTAAGCCACCAGCAACTATTGAGTGGGAATAGTATTGTAATAAAAAAGATCCATCTATCATTCATGAATAGATGGATCTTTTTGTTTTCGTTGTTAATACGAACGAAAATATAAAAATTTATAAAAACGTTCGCTTTTAAATTGACAAAAATACATTCAAGAGTTAATATGAGTATGTAATTCAAACGAAAAGTGAATATTATGCCGTCGTATAATATCGGGGATATGGCCCGAAAGTTTCTACCTAGCTACCGTAAATGGCTTGACTACGAGGCGTTTAGATAAAGATGAGGGGAAACTTGTCTTTATTCATAGAACGCTTCCATGTATATGCAATGGAAGCCTTTTTTATTTTTAATAGATAAAAGAGGGCTAGGGAGATTACGGCGAGTAATCATATAACGGGGGAAACGTAGGATGAAACGCTATTTTCAATTTGATGAGCTCGGTACGAATTATAAGACTGAGTTCATAGCGGGGTTAACAACATTTCTATCTATGGCTTACGTACTGTTTGTCAATCCTGCTACGCTGTCGCTTGGAAATGTTAAAGGGTTACCAGCAGGTACAGGGATGGATCCAGGTGCAGTATTCGTTGCTACGGCATTAGCGGCAGCAATCGGTTCGTTAATTATGGGTATTTTCGCGAAGTATCCAATTGCTTTAGCGCCAGGTATGGGAATTAACGCGTTCTTTGCTTATACAGCAGTGTTAACGATGGGTATTCCGTGGCAAACGGCCATTGCCGGAACATTAATGTCAGGTATTATCTTTATTATTCTTACTGCTTCAGGTATTCGTGAAAAAATCATTAATGCAATTCCATCGGAGTTAAAGTTTGCAGTAGCAGCAGGTATCGGATTGTTCATTGCATTCCTTGGATTCCAAAATGCTGGAATTATCGTGAAAAATGATGCTGTTCTTGTTGGGTTGGGGGACTTAACAAAGGGCACAACGTTACTAGCAATCTTCGGGGTTGTTACGACAATCATCTTTATGATTAAGAAAGTTAATGGTGCAGTATTTTACGGTATGATTCTTACAGCGATTTTAGGAGTGGCAACAGGATTAATTGATACTCCGAAAGCTGTAGTGGGAGCAATACCGAGTCTAGAACCAACGTTCGGCGTGGCGTTAACGCACTTCGGAGATATTTTTACAGTTCAAATGGGGATTGTTATTATAACGTTCTTCTTTATCGATTTCTTTGATACAGCAGGTACGCTTGTAGCGGTTGCGAATCAAGCTGGATTAATGAAGAACAATAAATTACCACGTGCAGGAAAAGCATTATTTGCAGATGCGATTGCAACTGTAATTGGTGCAATCTTGGGTACATCAACAACAACGTCTTACATTGAGTCTTCTGCAGGGGTAGCAGCAGGAGGACGTTCTGGATTTACAGCAGTTGTAACAGCAGGATTCTTCTTACTGGCACTATTCTTCTCGCCATTACTAAGTGTTGTAACGCCAGCTGTAACGGCACCAGCTTTAATTATTGTAGGAATCTTGATGGTTTCTTCTTTAGGGGAAATTGATTGGAAGAAATTCGAGATTGCAGTGCCAGCATTCTTTACAATTATCTCTATGCCACTTACGTATAGTATCGCAACTGGGATTGCGATTGGATTTATCTTCTATCCAATTACAATGGTTGTGAGTGGTCGTCGTAAAGAGGTTCATCCGATTATGTATGTTATGGGAGTTTTATTCGTACTATATTTCATCTACGTTCGTAAATAAAAGGGGTTTTTTCAAAGGTCTAGACTTAAGGGGAGTCTAGACCTTTTTTGCGTCTTCAGAAAAACTTAAGGATTTCCGAGCGTTTTTCTTCAGAAGTTTTTCTATAATAGAAGTTAGGGATTAAAAAAGTGATGGGGGAGATATTGTGGCACACGAAACAATACTTGTCGTAGATGATGAAAAAGAAATTCGGAATTTAATTACAATCTATTTAAAGAATGAAGGATATAAAGTATTGCAAGCAGGGGACGGAGAAGAAGGGCTACGTTTACTGGAAGAAAATGAAGTGCATCTAGTCGTATTAGATATTATGATGCCGAAAGTAGATGGTATTCATATGTGTATGAAAGTAAGAGAATCGAAAGAGATGCCTATTATTATGCTTTCTGCGAAAACGCAAGATATGGATAAGATTTTAGGATTAACAACAGGAGCAGATGATTACGTAACGAAGCCCTTTAATCCATTAGAGTTAATTGCACGAATTAAATCTCAGTTACGCCGTTATATGAAAATGAATGGTTTTGCTATTCAAAATGAGGACGAGCTAGAAATTGGAGAGATGAAAATAAATATCTCGACCCATAAAGTTATTGTAGAGGGAGAAGAAGTGAAACTAACCCCGAGGGAATTTTCAATTTTAGAATTGCTAGCTAGAAATCCAGGTATGGTGTTTAGTGCGGAGCAAATTTATGAAAAGGTGTGGAACGAACGATCTTTCCAGTCTGATAATACTGTAATGGTGCATATTCGAAAAGTACGTGAAAAGATTGAGGAGAATCCAAGGAAGCCTAGATATATAAAAACAGTATGGGGAGTGGGGTATAAGATTGAAAAAGATATTTAATCCGTTTACTTATGTTAGGAAAATTCGAGAATTAATTGGAAAGATAATAAAGAGCGTGAAACGGAGTATAAGGATTCAACTTATTACGGCGTTTACTGCTTGTGCGTTATTAGGTCTCTTTGTATCAACGAAGATAGTAGCACCTATTTTTGAAGATGCTAGCCAGCATGCTGAGATTAATTACAGAGATGGTATGGAGCAAATTAATCGTAAAGCTCAAAGTACAGCGGAAATGATGGTTGCTGAAAATAAATTAGATGCTGTACAAAATATGATAGAACTAGAAAATGAGAATTTAGAGCAAGGGCATGATGCCTTTAAAATATTAGTTACTGACGAAAATGGTAAAGTTTTGTATAAAACGAAGCAAGCGCAAGAAGAACAAATTAATTTGCATAATACAATTCGTAATGCGACTTCATTTGCTATCAATTATTCAAATAATAATGATATTGAAAGATCAAGAAAAGAGTTTATTACATTCTCGCCTATTACAATTGAAGGTAAGAACTTATATATGTTTGTAAGCGGGATTCCTCAAGGGGAGGTAGTGTATTATAAAGTAGAAGGACCATTCCCATTTTTAATTGGTGTCCTTGTATTCATCTTCTCTTTCTTCTATATAACAAAGAGAAAGATGAAGCAGATTGAAGCAATGGCAGAAGGTGTAAAGGAAATAGAAAAAGGAAACTTAGCGTACCGCATTGAGAAGAAAGGTGAAGATGAGATTGCGTCTTTAACTGAGAATATTAATAATATGGCGGAAGAGCTTATGAATAATATAGAAAAAGAGCGTAAATTAGAAAAGCAGAAAAATGAGCTTATTACCAATGTATCTCATGATTTACGTACACCGCTGACTTCTATTATGGGTTACTTGCGATTACTTAGAGATTCTAAATATGAAAATCAAGAACAACATGATGAGTATACGAGAATTGCTTTTGCAAAGTCGGAGCAGCTAAAGAATTTAATAGAAGATTTATTTGAGTATACGAAGTTAACAAATGAACAAGTTGTATTAGAAAAACAAGAAGTTTGTATGAATGAGTTACTCGAGCAATTAATAGAAGAATTAGTACCGCAGGCGGAAGAGCATGGACTTACGTTTGTTAAGAAGTTTCCTGAGGAACGTGCTTATGCATCGATTGATTCGGAAAAGATGGTTCGTGTATTTGATAATTTACTAATGAATGCGATTAAGTATAGTAAAGATGATGGGGAGATAAAAGTTTCTCTTCAAAGGCAGCGCAGGGATATACAAATTGTAATTGCGAATCATAGTGAAGAGTTTACGAGAGAAGAGTTAGCGAATTTGTTTGAACGTTTCTATAAGAAGGATCAATCTCGAAGTAGAGTAACAGAAGGTTCTGGACTCGGGCTTGCGATTGCGAAAAGTATTGTTGAGTTACAAGGTGGTAGTATTCGAGCTGAATATGAGGAGGGTATTATTCGATTTATCGTCTCTTTACCTATTATAGAAAAATAATAAACGATAGCGTGCTACATGATAAAAAGGCTTATTTTAAAAAGAAATAAGTCTTTTTATATTTTTTTTAGAAAAATATATTGACGATTAGAGTTTAGAGGTGTAGTATTATACGAGTCGCTGATGACAACAACGTCGAAAGCGGCAATCGAAATGAAAAACTTAGTTGACATTACAAAATAGAAATGTTAACATAAGGAAGTCGCAAATGAGCGACCAAGTAGTTCTTTGAAAACTGAACGAAACAAACAACGTGAAACGTCAATTTTTATTTTTAGATGCTAGACAAACTAACTTTATTGGAGAGTTT
>NZ_CAJCKK010000051.1:0-16447 GCF_903970865.1 Bacillus sp. ME78 | reverse complement strand
GTACAGCTCCTGCAAATACAGCCTTCTCTACTCTATTGGTTCCATATTTCCCAATATACCGGGCTACCTCGCCTCCACCCATAGAAAAACCAACAAGTGTGACATTTTGAAGCTCTAAATGTTCTAATAGTTGATGTAAATCAGAAGTAAAGGTATCATATTCATACCCTTCCCACGGCTGAGATGATTTTCCAAACCCTCGACGATCATACGTTATAACTCTGTATCCAGCCTCAACAAGAGCTGGAACTTGGTATTCCCAAGATCGACCACTTAACGGCCAACCATGAATTAGTACAACTGGTTTTCCTGTGCCATGATCCTCATAATATATCTCAATTGGTGCTTGATTTTCGGTTCCCACAGTAATTTTAGCCATGCTTCTACCTCCAAAAAGTATTCTAATATGTATCCTTTTCTTCAATAATCCGGATGAATCTCATAACCTATTCATGCACGTTTATGTTGTGAACTCTAAGTATGAAACTCTATTGTTCCAATGCATTCATTTTCTCCTTTTGGAACAATCCCCCCCTCTAATACCTTTTTCACCATAAAATAATTACTGAACATTACTCATATTCAATTGTAATAACAAAAATAGGTGACTATCAATATTGTTCTATCTATAGGATGTATAGGTAAAACCAATCTATTTTATAGTGAAAACAACTATAGTTACGACCTATACAAATTATAGATAATTTAGAATTGATTAATGAATCAGTTTTCAAATACTATAAATTTGTATAGCACTTCATGTTCTGTGAATGCTGCTATGACCAATATTATTGGTCAGCTTAGTTATAAACGAAGAAACTTATGATAGTATTCGACTATTTAAACTTTCTTCGATTACTTAATTTTTAGGAGGAATACATAATGACTGATCTCTATTCTCGTATTAACAAAGATGATGCTGTCGTTCTTTTAGTAGACCATCAAACTGGTCTTATGTCCGGACTAGTACGTGACTATGGTGTTGATGAATTCAAGAACAATGTTTTAGCTCTTGCTCATACTGCTAAGTTTTTTGATTTACCAGTTATTTTAACAACAAGTTTTGAAAACGGACCTAACGGACCTTTAATGCAAGAATTGGTTGATCTCTTTCCTCATGCACCAAAAATAGCTCGACCTGGACAAATTAACGCATGGGATAATGATGATTTCGTAAAAGCAATCGAAGAAACTGGAAAAAAGCAACTTATCATCGCCGGCGTAGTTACGGACGTTTGTGTTGCTTTCCCTGCACTTTCCGCTATAAAAGCTGGATATGAAGTATTTGCTGTTACTGATGCTTCAGGAACTTTCAGTAAACAAGTTGCAGATGCTGCAAATACTCGTATGGCACATAGTGGTGTGCAACTTATGAACTGGTTTAGCGTAGCTTGCGAATTACAACGCGATTGGCGCAACGATGTCGAAGGTTTTGGCCATTTGCTTGCTAGCAATCTTCCAGGCTATCAAAATATAATTGGAAGCTATATGGGCGCGCAGCGAGATCTTAGTAAACAAAATGCATAATAGCTTTTCTTTCAAAAAACTAGATAGTATACATTTAGTGCTGATTAAATCAGCACTCTCTTTTAAATTAAAAGGTATAGCAAATATTTTATTTTTACGATTACAGGTTTAATTAACAGAAAATATATTTTTTCAATAATATTAATTTTAAACAATTAAAAAAGGAGCTGTTTATTATGAGTAATTTAGAATTGTTAAATCCGGAGAACAGTGCATTAATTTTAATTGATTTTCAACCTCAAATGACTTTTGGAGTTGCAAGTATTGATAGACAAACATTGATTAATAACGTTATGCTGCTTGCTAAATCAGCAAAAACTTTTAACGTACCTACTATTCTTACTACAGTTGAAACACGCAGCTTTTCTGGTTATTTTTGGCCACAAATTCTTGATATATTCCCAAACCATGAAATTATAGAACGTAGTTCAATGAACTCTTGGGAAGATCCGAAATTTGTTGAGGCAGTTAAAGCAACCGGTAGAAAGAAATTAATATTTGCAGCACTTTGGACTGAAGTTTGCCTTGCATTCCCTGTGCTTGAAGCAATTAAAGCTGGCTATGAGGTGTATGCAGTTGATGATGCTTCAGGTGGTACTAGTTTGACAGCACATAACGCTGCTATGCGTCGTGTAGAACAAGCTGGTGCAATTCCAGTGACAGCAATTCAAGTTTTACTTGAATACCAACGTGACTGGGCACACAAAGACACTTATGATGCTGTAATGGAGATTGTAAAGGAACACACTGGTGCTTATGGTCAAGGTGTAGAATACGCATATACTATGGTGCATGGCGCGCTTCCAAGCAGGAAAATATGAAACAAGAAGGAGTAGCTGTCGAAGAGACTTATACAGGGAACACGATGGATGCTGGCAATCCAGTAACAACGATTGTTACATGGGAAATTCAAGAAGGTAGAGAAAAACAGTTTGAAACATGGAGACATGAAATTGAGGCTGCGGCTACTAAATTCCCAGGACATTTAGGTGTAAATCTAATAGTCCCAAGTAACGAATCCAGAGAGTATACTGTTATTTTTCGCTTTGATACGTATGAGCATCTACGTGCTTGGCAAGAATCAGATGTTCGCCGGGATTTGTTAAAAACAGCCGAGCAATTTCAAGCCACTAATCCAACTTACAAAACTGAAAGCAGTTTGGCTTATTGGTTTGTTACTCCGAAAACGCCAGTTCCACCTCCAAAATGGAAAATGTCTATCGTTACCCTTCTGGGTGTATGGCCTCTTAGCATGTTAGTTCCTAAAGTGATAGCACCTATTATAAAACATATGAATCCTATTATGTCAGCTTTTTTTGTTTCTGTATGTATAGTGTCCTTGCTATCATGGGTAGTCATGCCGATTTTCGGTAAATTATTTCATCCATGGTTACAAAATAATAGAAAGTAGACGAGGTGTGAACATGAATTTACCGGATATGATCTTATATAACGGAAAAATTACTACCCTTGACCCTTCTCAGCCTGAGGTATCTGCTATCGCCATAACTGATGGTTTAGTCACTGCAGTAGGTGGAGATGAGATTCTTAATAGTGCCACGGAAAAAACAAAAAAAATAGACCTAAAAAGAAAGAGAGCTATTCCAGGCCTGAATGACTCTCATATACACGTTATTCGTGGTGGTCTGCATTATAATATGGAATTACGTTGGGAAGGCGTGCCATCACTTTTTATTGCTCTAGAAATGCTCAAAGAACAGGCAAGGCGTACACCTGCTCCTCAGTGGGTAAGAGTAGTTGGAGGTTGGTCTGAATTTCAATTTAAAGAGAGACGGATGCCAACATTAGAAGAGATTAATGCTGTTTCTGAAGACACGCCTGTCTTTGTGCTACATCTTTACGATAGAGCACTTGTAAATCGTGCAGGGCTACGTGCACTAGGATACACGAAAGATACCCCAGACCCTCCAGGCTGTTTAATTCAGCGGGATAAAAGAGGTAATCCAACGGGCCTTTTAATTGCTAACCCTAACGCTTCTATTCTTTATTCAAGTTTGGGTAAAGCTCCAGTACTTAATCTTGACGACCAGATTAACTCAACTCGCCATTTTATGCGTGAATTAAATAGATTAGGTATTACAAGCGCCATCGACGCAGGTGGTGGTTTCCAAAATTACCCTGATGACTACAAAGTTGTTGAACATTTAGCCGAGAAGGAACAATTAACTTTGCGTATTGCTTATAATCTATTTACGCAAAATCCTAATCATGAATATGAAGACTTTGCTTCATGGGCAAAAATTGTTTCTCCTGGTCAAGGAAATGATAAGTATAAAATGAATGGTGCCGGAGAAATGTTAGTATTCTCGGCAGCCGATTTTGAAAAATTTCAAATGCCACGGCCCGAACTAGCTACAGTAATGGAAGCCGACTTAAAGAAAGTAATTTCTCTATTGGTGGAAAACCGTTGGCCATTCCGTTTACATGCAACTTATGACGAGTCAATCACACGTTTCTTAAATGTATTTGAGGAAGTTAACAGAGAAATTCCTTTTAATGGGCTACGCTGGTGGTTTGATCATGCAGAAACAATCTCAGATCGTAGTATGGAACGTGTTAAGGCTTTAAATGGCGGTATTGCCATCCAAGACCGCATGGCTTTTCAAGGTGAATACTTTGTTGACTTATACGGAAAGGAAGCTGCAAAGCATACTCCTCCGATTTATCGTATGTTAGATCTTGGTATACCTGTTGGCGCCGGTAGTGATGCAACAAGGGTTTCCAGCTATAACCCTTGGGTCGCTCTTTACTGGATGGTTGCCGGAAAAACCATTGGTGGTCTTTCCATATACGATGAAAAAAATAAACTTGATAGAAAAGTAGCCCTGGAATTATATTCAAAAGGAAGTGCGTGGTTCTCTGGTGATGAAGGTAAAAAGGGAACCCTTGCAGTAGGTCAGTTTGCTGATATTGCTGTATTGTCTGCTGACTACTTTACTGTGCCAGAAGAAGAAATCAAAGACC
This sequence comes from Bacillus sp. ME78, assembly GCF_903970865.1. NCBI lineage: Bacteria > Bacillati > Bacillota > Bacilli > Caryophanales > Bacillaceae > Bacillus > Bacillus sp. ME78. The sequence continues at coordinate 11,935 of NZ_CAJCKK010000051.1, read as the reverse complement.
TTGAATCATTACTTACCATTATGGGTGGGCAGGTTGTTTATGGAAATGATGAATTTAAAAATTTATCACCTGAATTGCCGCCAGCATCACCTGATTGGTCACCGACGGGCGTTTATGGTTATGGTGGTGCTAACCTAGCAAACACTATACTTTCTCACGATTCCCATGATAACAAGTTACATAGTTGTAGTAACCCTCTCCATCAACACACTCATACCGTAATAGGAAAAGATGGAACTAAATGGGGGATTGGTTGTACTTGCTTTGCTTTCTAAATCAAAACCACCGGTATAATGCCGGTGGTTTTCTTTCTACAATAAGGATATGTAGATTCAAAATAGCAGTGTATATCCCCATATGGAATCTGTTACTATGCGATAAGACCAAAGAATTGATTGATTAACTTAACTTGTTTTTGATAGCCTTCTCTCCTTGCAAAGTCTGTCCTTTTTTCCTTAATTAAAAGTCAATGGTATCACCCTTTTTGATCGACTACACCACACATATAACCCCACTGTCCTTTGACTTTAATATAGATTTTAATTTTTTCAATTGTTACACTAGAATCATTATTATTTCTATTACACTGATACTTTTTGAGAATCATTTAACTTCTGCATAAAGATGCGTGCTGCAAAACTTAAAAATTTATCATCAAAGTGTATAAGATTAATATCTTGACTTGGTGTTGGATCAGTAATACGAACTATGCTCAAAGTATCATTATTAACAAAGTTAACCAGTGAAAGAGGTATTATGGCAACCCCATGTCCATTGTATACAAGGCTCAATAGAGAAATAGAAGATTTTGTTTCTATATTTGCTTCAGATAAAGATAACCCTAAACTCTCACAATATATCTTAATAGATTCACGACAACTACATGAAACCATTACTCTACTGATCCCTACTAATTCTCGAAAAGAAACAAATGATTTTTCATTCAAAGGATGATTTTTTGGAATGACAAGGACGAGCTCTTCACTATACAAAAGGGTGTTTGTTAATGTGTCTGGAATTTGAGCACTACGTGTAATCCCGAAATCAATATTTTTGTCAACGATTTGATTTACAGCAACTTCGGATTCTATAATCTTTACTACAATGTTGGGATAATGTTGTTGAAACTTCATAATATAAGGTGTTAAATAAGTGAGATCCTCTAATAGACCTCCTATAGTAATCACACCTCTTTTTACACCCTTTAATTCAAAAATTTCATTATAAACGTCATCAAATTGTTGCATGATAAATTTTCCTTTATCAAATAGCAGCTTACCCGCTTCTGTCATTTTGATACCTCTTCCAACTCGATGAAACAAGGGTGTATCAAGTTCACCTTCTAAAACTCGTATTTGTTGACTTAAAGTCGGCTGTGAAATACCTAGAACTTCCGCAGCTTTAGTGAAACTATTATTATTACAAACTTGAATAAAATACTCTAAATGACGTAATTCCATTCTTGATACCCACTCTCCGCTTTATGAAAGATTTATAATTTAAAGGACGATATGTATACGTTAACATAACAACTTCATTTCATATTATACCGATTGAAATTACATGCTTTATTCATTTTGTATTATAATAAATTTACTACCATTTATTAATTTTTCCTCCTATTTATTTAAATTATATTTAATTAGGACATTACTAATTCGAGATATATTTCTAAAGATTTATAGTTCTAGTGCATAATACCCTAATTTTTTCAACTTTTCGATTATCATTTTTTTCTCAATATAGTCCAAACCACCAAATATTTGTTGAATCGCCTCTTTATGCTGAGGAAAAATAATATCCATTAGTTCAATACCTTCTGAAGTAATTGACGCATACGTGACACGGCGGTCTTTAGGACATGGTTTTCGTATTAAGAACCTCTTCTTTTCCAACTTATCCACTACATACGTGATACTACTACTTGCAAGTAATATTTTGTCTCCAATTTTTTGTATAGGCTGATCGCCTTTACTATACAGTAGCTCAAGCACTGCAAATTCAGTTGGATTAAGTCCATAACTTTTTATATCCTCTTCAATACGCTTAGTAATTGACTGTACTGCCCTTGATAATATAACAAATAACTTTAAAGATAAGCTCTCATCGTTAATCACGCTCATAATTACCAATCCTTTACAAGTTATCTTGAATTCGAGATTCATTATATTATCGTCAAAATATTATGTCAATAATTCATTTTAGCTTTATCAATCCATTTATAATTTATTTCTCAACATATGACATATGGAATTAGAAGAAAACAATTGTTAATATATAAGTATCTCAATTACGTTATTTCTTTTAAAGAGAGCTTGTTTTTAATCGCAAGTTCTCTTTTGACATATTCTAAATTGAATCCGGACAATTTTCAGACGATAAGTCTGCCCCCATGTATATGATATAGTTTTTAAACAAAGATTAGAGCCCTCCTACAAGAAGGAGAGCTCTAATCTTTCATATAAATATTCACCATTTTTATCATTGCGGGGACATCAAAACTTTAACTTGATGAGGATATGGCACTACACCATGCACATCAAGTTGAGAATTCAGAATTTCCTCAAAACGAAAAACGGAATTATAACAAATTATTTATACAAATCATTTTATTAGCAAATATAGATGTAAGACGCCTAATAATTCCTTAGCGTACGAAATTCTTGTTTTGTTGGCAGAATCCATCGCTATCAAGCTAAGAAAATACAACTACCCCCAACACAAAATTTTGTGCTAACTTGTAACAAGATAGCTCTTTCGTTTTTAGATTATTAATTTCTTAAGTAGAAATGATAGCGGTACATTATTGGTTACATGAAAAAGTGCCAATCTTATCGATAATTTTATTATTTTAGCCAAGGAGACTCCTTCCTCAAGGAACGCGAAGTGAGTAGGTGGAGATGAATTAATTGGCATAGGACAAAAAATATCAGAATTTTTGGGAGTTCAAAGTGCTTAAACGTGGTATTATTTAAGTTTTTTCATTGAGAATGCATAAATACAAACAAAACCAGTAACACACCTTTTCTGTGCCTTACTGGTTTTGTTAAAGGTCATCTTAAATTGTAGCTAGTTCAACGCAATTGTAAATTCTGAGTTCGGTGCGCCAGCAAATACAACTGTTCCGTTCTTTGGTAGTTTCACTTTGTTATTGTCACTAACAACGCTAAAATTGACGCATACTCCATTCTCATCATACACCGCGAATGAACTTCCTGATGGCAACTCCACAGTCATCGTTTTCCCTGCTGCCGTTTGCGGAATCGTAAACCATTTGGCATGCCCATTTTCTTGCAGTGTAACTTTCGATAATTGACCTGCATCAAGGGATTTTACGTTAGATTCACTGACGTATAAAAAGCTGGCCATCTCCATATATTCATTACCATTCTCTGTATAGAAATGAGCTTCCGTCGTATCCCGCCCATTTATCACGGGAATCTGAATTTGATGCGTCGCCGAATTTGGACCTGTAATTTTTTTGCCGTCCCAATACCCATCCTTGAGCGTAATTTGTGTGTTTAGAGGCATTAGTAGTCCTAGATAGTTTATTGAATTAAATTTTTCGTTAACGAGGTAGAACTTGCTACCCTCACGCTTCGCCCATGCAGCAGCTGTTTTCTTCGGTAACACATTGTTTTCTAATTTTTGGGCTAAATATTGAGTCAACACATTTTGCCCCAATCCCGGCGATGATTCATATGTGCTCTCTCTCAAATAAACTTTTCCATTCTTCTCAGTAACGAAGTTAAGCTTGGAGGTACCCTTCTCATTTATAAAGCTTCCATCCGCCGTATATACATATTTTTCTTCCGGTTTAGTTGGTAAAAACAGTTCTCCCTTCTTCGTAATTTCTATTTTGAAATGGCTTTGGCTATTTCCATAAAAACCCGCTTTTTTTACCACGTCTTGAGGTACTTTAGCCTTGACTGGCTTGCCGAAGGATTTATCTGGTTTTATATCCTTAATTGTCCCTTTCTCTTTAAGCCTAGCTAACAGTAATTTGTTTGCCAACAGTTGATTTGTCGTGCTGGAGCCGCCGGAGGACAATACAGCTGCTGCCATCTTCTGTTCTGGAAGCACGACCAATGTGGCATGTTGCAGTACCGTATCCCCACCCTTAGTCAACGCTTTTATCCCATATTCACTGAATGGGTATAATTTCACACTATCCCAGCCAAGACCATAGTTGAACATGTTTTCGCTATCTTCCGGCCACATGCCTCTTTTATATTCTTCTTGTTCCATCGCCTTGACTGCTTTATTAGAGAGAATTTCTTTTCCCTGTCCCATAAATATTTGTGAGAATCGCACCACATCTTCTGCAGTAGAAGAGATTCCTCCCGTACCAATCAAGTTTACCATTTCACTTGGAAGCTGTCCCTGGTATGTCGGGGAATACTGTCCAGCCCGCTTTTCGTCTTCCCATTTGTCTTGAGATGTTATCGTATGATTCAGTTTTAATGGTTCTGTAAACTTTTGATGTAGAAATTCAGTAAAACTCATACCGCTGACTCTTTCTACCAAGATCTCAGCCAGCGTAAAACCGTCATTACAGTATACTGAGAACGCACCAGGATCTGCCTTCAAGTTTTGGTTGGACAATTGCTGCAACAAGATATCATGGGCATAAGCATCACTATCTTTAAATAAAAATACATTATTGTACATGGAACCTTGCAAACCCGAGGAGTGATTCAACAGCATACGCGGTGTGATGCGCTTATATCGTTTATCTTTCATTTTGAACTCAGGAATATAGCGGGCAACAGGGGAATCCAAATCAACTTTTCCTTCGTCTACTAGTTTCATAACAGCCGCAGCTGTATATACTTTACTGGTTGAACCAATTCCGTATAGAGTATCTTTGGTTAGTGGCTCTTTCCCTTCTATGTCGTTCTTTCCTGTCTGCCCCGACAAAATAAGTTTACCATTATCAATCAGCGCATACTGCACGCTAGTAGTCTCATAGGACTTCGTGAGTAGTTCAGCGTTCTCTGCAGCAATCTTCTCCAAATCTTTGCTTCCAACTTCTTGGCTAGATACAACCGGAGTCTTACTGCTAGAAGAGGCTATCGCTCCTGTTGGTAGACTCATCGTTAGAGCCAAAGTAGCGGCTAACACCCCAGATAATTTATTTTCCATAAGAAAAATGCCTCCTTAGATAAATGATTGATTTCATCTTTTATTTGTTCAATTACAAACATCACATAAACTACTATTCTGTCTTTATCCCCTACTGTCTAAATTCAACAAGTAAAATACTTTTAAAAAGACCAGGATTCTCAGTTCTACCCATATTGTTCAAATTGCCGTCAACATATGTGTCCCTCCAGCAAAAGTATTAAATCCTGGAATAACACCTGTATGTCCCCCTATCGAGACAACGTTAGGCAGTTTAATTTCATAGATTCCTAGACCATATCTATTGATTCCTCCCTTTCCTGTAGAAACTGTAGTGAATATTTGTTTTAGTTGCTGTTCTTTCAGTAATTTGCCACCAAGCAAATAAGAAAAAAATTGTTTAAGTCGTTACACTTCCAATGTCAAAGCAAAAATCTGTTTTCATCGGTTTCTTAGTTCTTATATCCGCTACAGCCGCTACATACCCCCACGTTTTTCTATAGCGATTATCCCGGGGGATCCAAGTTGCAATGTATTTAGCATTACTTGTTCGACGGAAGTATGATCTCGTTGATTACTTATTTGTAATGACCTAAGTATATTTTTAGTGGAGCCTTTTTTTATAATTGAGACTGGTGTTAGGTATAATAAAGAAGTTCCGGCAATGCAAAATGCCAAATCTACAAATGGAAGTTAACTATATATTTTCATAAAACACTCTTGCTCTCTATTCATATAGTATGGGCGGTTGTATATTATTTCTTACTAACTAAACAGAGAGCATCTTCATATTGATTATTTTTACAAGCACCATTCTGTCATAAAAAACGGTAAATCCTCTTTTTTTCACATGTATGTTAGTACCATAAATGTTGTTTCATTTAGAATGCTCCTATTACTAGTTTGGCTTTCACATAAATATATCCTATTTACCTCCTTCTTTTACGCTTCTCTATATTTGTATCCTATACAATAAACATTTCTTTTTTCTTATGCATTTCTTACAATTTCCTTACGTTCAAATCACTTCTATTTGTGGATATCAAAACAAAGACGTTAAAAATCTGAATCTAATGGGACTGCACTTCTTGTGTCACACCTCATTATTGGGATATTAACAAGTAGCAATCTAAATAATGATGCAATAATAAGGCCTCTAACCGTAAAGACTGCAGGGATAGCCTAATAAATTTGATTTCTATTGAACACTTTACTTAGGAATTCCTCACTTCTAAGCGAAGTGAAAATGGTGAAGTTTAAGTATAGGAGTACTATGTTAACTTTTCATGAATATAATGTATCTCTTCACTATCTATTTGTGAATGGAGTTTCGGTAGCTAATGTAGATGCACCTATTTCAAGTATTGGTCCTGATGTAATATCTTTTAAATATACAGCTATAATAGTAAGTTTTATTTGATTAACCGACATTATTTTTTGGCCACTGTTTCTTCTTGTAGGAGTAATAAAGTTATTAAATTTTCCAGTTTCGATTTTTGATGTAATGCAATATCAGCTTGGTCTTCCATCTTTGCTTTTGTCTTGCTATTTAAGAAACTCTATCCTGGTCAGAGTTTCTTACAATTCGTAAAAGATAGATTTAAAAATAAGATTGGGTTATCTATAATTCTTACAGTAAGCACCATTCAAGTAATTATATTTTTGATGATGTTGTTTCTTGTGTCAATTAACAGTGAAGCAGATTCAATTTTTAATAGAACTTCATAGGGTTTGTTAATTTATTACTTTGTTAAAACTATTGTTTCCGGACCTCTAGGAGAAAACATTAGGTTAGAGATGTTTTACACTAATGGAGCTTCAAAAAAATATTCCCCATTAAAACCTTCAATAATTATCGGTTTTTGGTGGGGAATGTGGCATTTTCCTATATAGTTTACTACAGGTTTTACAGGCATTCATTTAATCAAATATATTTTGTTTTTTATGGTTTCAATTATATCTACTACAATACTCATGCCAACATTTTATAATTTAAATCGCAATTTGATTATTCCAATTATCATCCACTTTTTTAAATTTTTTTATAGGCATAATAAATGGTCAATTGATTGAATTAATTATGTAAAATACAATTTTGTATTTAATAGTTGTGGTTTTAATATAGTTATAAATCCCAATGAGGTGTTATACGGAAACAAAACCCATAATATGTAAACGAAGATCGTGACTTGAATCAGTAGTATTACAGTTTTTCTATGTATATTCTATACAAGATTTGTAGACATAACGTCTTATTATCGGTAGCAAGGAAAAGGCGAAATCTTATTCTCACAAGGGATTCACCTTTTTCTTTTTCTATAATTCTATGCATATTTATATATATTCCTATCCTGGCGCGGTTTTAGGGTTCGCCTTTGTTACTGAATGAGCCGAAAAACTGTATATAATCTTGCATACTCTTAGCGTGGTTATTTGCCAAAATGCTAGCGATACCCCATGCTCATCAACTTAAGAAATTAATTGTTCTCCAAAATGAAAGAAATAAGCCAAACTCCCATAAGTAACTGTAAAAAGGTAAAATTTCCGTTATGGGGGTGTCTCAAAATCTTAGCTTGATGGTGATGTGACGCTACCCCAATTAAGAAATATTACTAACCATATATCTATCATATTTTTTATAAACAGGATTAATTAGATTTAAAAAAAGATTTCTTTTTCTTTACTCGTAATAAGTCACCTGTCCATCCTTTGAATCGCATATACATATACATACCCCCTGTTGTGAAAATAATAAATAAGAGAGCGATTAAATAGCTATATTTCCATTCTAGTTCAGGCATGTATTTAAAATTCATACCCCATAATGCTCCTAAGGCTGTCAAAGGCGTACTCACAGCAGTTAATACAGTAAGAGCTTTCATAATTTCATTCCCACGATGAGAAGAAACAACTTCTTGTAAATGAATCATCGTGTCTAATTCTTCTTGATACTCTTTAACAAGTTGTAATCCACGCTCTAATTTTACGTGTGTTTGTTTATAACAAAGTGTGTTTGTTAGTTTTTCTAACCAAGCTTCTTTTAGGCCTTGTAACACTTCTTGTATTAAGCGAAACACATGTGTGTTCATAAATAATTCATGACGAATATGATAAATCCTTTCTAAAACTGCTATGTTATTATGATGATAAAAATCCCATAATACATTTCTGAAATTGTTTTCAAAGTAGTCAACCTTTCGTAAATAGTGAGATATAAACATTGATAAGATAGCACATAATCCTTCAGCGGAACTGTTACAATTTTTTGTACCAATAGGGAAATTATGTATTAATTTTTGGAAATCCTCTTCCTCTTTTTCCTGAACTGTTATCAGTATTCCATGAGCTACGAAATAATGAAGAAATTTTTGAATTTTGGCATCCTTTTTATCTTGAGCATATAAAAACGAACCATATACACAAGTTTGACTTGGTGATAACGTATAAACATATAATCCATTTTCACAAGGAGAACTTATCTTTTTTACAAATTGAGAGAAATAAGATGTTACATCACGAGGGATTATAGTAGAAAGTTTTTCAAGTTCACTAGTTTTCACATGATACCAACTCCATTTCGTCATTTCTATGCATTCCATATTATTCTTCCTTTCTAAATAGTTTTATGTTTGATCGAATCATATCCGTAATATGAAATTTGTATGTAGGTATTCATGTATTGGAGGAAAAGTTTTTAAATCATCTAAATTACAAAATAAATGACATAGGAGGTCTTATTCTTTTAAAAGTAAGACCCCCTATATATTAGTTATTTTTATTCTCAATTTTAAACATTTCCTCTATACAAGCACTTTTTATCTTTTCTTATAAAGAATTTATTATATGTGGAAAAGAAGCTACATAATTTGGCACGTCTATTCAACGAACTCCATTTCAGTCGTTATTATAATTTGGATTCATATGCAGATTGATTGGTGATGTCGTCAAATACTTGACTCCCAATAATGTAGTATCCATGAAGTGCAGCCTCTTTCGAAGCGTCTACCATACGGAAAGAAGAAATTTCACTTTGCATTTTTTCAATTCGTTTTTTGTGGAGATCTACTATTCCTCCTGTCCAAATAATAGTATCATACTGTTCTAACGTAAATTGTTCTTGTAATACACGTATGACGTCTTGGAAGTGTGCATCCAACTCTTTTTGAATCAAAGTATGAACCTGACTTGTCTCATGATTTTCTTCTCGACATTCATATCCTTTTTCTAATATGTTTGGCATGTCGTTAATATGCAATTGATTACTTTCACCCTCATAATTCTGCACGATATTCTTAATATTTTTCAAAGGCTTGCTACATCCTAGTTCCGTCTCATAATGATTTAAAATGAGATTCTGTTTCATATCTGTCATTTCTAATGTACGAAATCCACCATCAATAATTAAGATGCGATCTCGTTCCTGAATGATTCCCTCTTTTAAGAAATAGGCATGTAAAGCGACCGGTTGCTGAAGAATCAAAGCATTTTCCACCGTAATATGAATAAATTTCCCATCAATTTGCACGGAAGTTTCTTTTTTTAGTGCACGTTGTAATTGCTCATGCTGACTACCAAAACAAGTGATGGGAAGCCCGGTAACAACTAGAGGTAACACGACATTTTCTTTATAATCCTTTGCAATGCAACCAAATACTTGTTGTTTAAATCGTTCGCTTTCATAATAATTTTCTATTTCATCGTCAAATGGAGGAAGAAATGAAGTGTCAGATTGATGTGCTTCATTTCCCATGTAATATGCAAAGTCTAAGTCTATAAAACTTACCTTTGTTAAATCTTCACTTTCAGCATGATTAGGTACAGGGGCTAGTGTGGAAGCTTCACTCTTGATTGTCATCTCAGAATCTACAGCCTGTCGATATGCCCTTTTGGTAAAGCCAATTCCTACATCAATTGCATACAGAGATTTCATACTTTTTTCCTCACTTTCTATTTTTAGAGTTAAATCTAGGCACTCTCTTCTTTCCCTTCTTTCACATATTTCTTTTCATTTTTCGTTTTTCCCCCGTCTAAGTTCTTACTATTTTCATTTATTTCGTAATCCTTTTCACCTGTTTTCTTTTTATTATTTTCGTTTTCTGTTAAGTCTTTAATGGTAGAAATGACAACTGGTGTGGCTGTAAGCAGTTGTGGTAATGTTTGTTTTGCAACATTAGCTGCAGTTACAGAAAATTGTTTACTTGTCTCAGTTACCTTCTCCAATGTTTCCTTTATGTTTCTTTCTTGTAGTTTTTCTTTTACGCTTTTTCCTTTTGTTTGTATAGCTTTCCGATTTTCTTTTTTTAATAGGGAGACTATGACTCCGGTCGTAATTCCAATCACAGCATATTTAAATATTGTATGTTTCATTTTTCTCATCCTTTTCTATTTTTATTTTCTTCAATGCTACAACCTAAAATAATTACCTTACCTATTTATCAGATGTTGCAATCTATTACAGAGAATGATAGTTTTGCGGCTGCCTATCATTCTCCATTGGTACTTCAGCTGTTACTAGGAGTAAAATCTTCCCTTGATCTAGTTTTTCTTCATATAAGTTAGCTTCCTCCTTCGACAACCCCATTTCTTCCATTTGATTTCGAAGTTCGTCCCCTTTTTTGGAGAAAAAGTTGATAATACTTGTTCCCAATCCTTGTTCTTTTACTCCAATCGTATTTGTGTTTGTATCATCCGCAATCCTTTTTGTTATATGTTTTTCATGTGCTAAAACATAAATGTCATCGTGGCGAACCCCTTGCAATTCTAGCTCTTTTACTTTCATAACTACTTCCTGTTCATTTTGATATTCATACACTACCGTTTTTCTTTCATTCGTATGCATGGTATCTTTCCTCCTTTAGATTTTTTATTTTTTATTTAGTTGTTATGTAATATGTAATACACCTATTTTAAAGATGTTAAACCTAAATTTTCAAAAAATTTCACACAATAGGTTATTCATGTTTTTAATATCAAAGAAATGTCACAAGAACTTTGCTTTGATAAAGCGCTACAAATAACGATTTGTTTGGAAGGCAAGCCCATTGTTTTATAGAAATCATAGAAAAATAAAAAAGCACTCCTTTTCAAAGAGTGCTTTTAAAAAACATATAACCTAATAAAAATATTTCTATTTTGATTACGGAAAGAAAGTCTTTATTAAAACATATGGTTGCTAATTTAATTGCGATTTGCCTTGCATCCAAGTAACAATATCATTTAAAACATACTCAGGGATATTAGCAGGACTATAATATTCATCTGGCTTACTTATTCCCCCATCCCCCTCTGTAAAGAAATGATTTAACTTTGGATATAGTCGATAATCTACATTATCTCGTTCTTTTAATTGTTCTTTCCAAAGAGGAATTTCAATTTTTGATTGAACTTGATAGTCTCGTTCTCCTTGAATAATAAAAAGCGGTGTCTTTTGTTCTTTTGACATTTCCACTGCTTTAATTTTATGGATAGAATCCTTACTTCACAGGATTTTTTTGCTGTTTTCACTATATCCTTACTATACAAATGAAAATATACAACGATACTAAATATACAAACTTTGCATAAAAAAATGATTTTATAGTATCTTTTTAATATCCATGTCCGCCTTGCCAGCCACCATGTCCGCCTTGCCAGCCACCATGTCCGCCTTGCCAACCACCGTGTCCGCCTTGCCAACCACCGTGTCCGCCTTGCCAACCACCGTGTCCACCTTGCCAACCACCGTGTCCGCCTTGCCACCAGCCTGCATAGCCTTGTCTCTGTGAGTTCATTCCTTCGCATACCATCTAATTACATCTTCAACTACAGCAAC
>NZ_CAJCKK010000050.1:0-17007 GCF_903970865.1 Bacillus sp. ME78 | reverse complement strand
GTTCTGTACACTCTTTCCCTTCACGACGTTTTTCCGATCTCAGGCTCCTCGCTTGCGATGATGTCTTTGAATTCTTGTTCTGTTTTAATTTCTTTCATAAGTAAAACTCCTTTCAATATCACACGAATTTATATGCAAAATTCGTATTTGCAAACTTATTATTTGTTTTTTAGTTTTGTAGTTCGTTCACACTTATAAAATTGTATGTAACATGACTGCGCTACTAAGTGTGAAAATAACGAAACCTCACTTTTCTTTATAAGCTTTTTCCAGGATTGTGTCAAACTTTTGAATTTTATACAGAAATTAAAGAAGCCCACACTTTGATTGAGTATGGGCAGAGGGACTAAAATTAATCGCTTATTAATTTCGAATAGATATTTAAATCGATAAGCTTTCCAGCTGATTTTTCGCTCTTTCTCAGAGTACCTTCAAAAGTAAAGTTTAATTTTTCTAATACTTTTATGGAATTTACATTTGCAGGTTCAACTTTTGCTTCAGCACGATTTAGTTTTAGATGTGTAAAAGCATAATCTAATAAAGAGGATATTGCTTCAGGTGCATATCCTTTACCCCAAAATGTTTTTGAAATATCATAGCCAATCTCAGTCTTTGAGTTTTCAAAATCTAAGGAATTATAGCCACATGAACCGATAATGTGATTAGATTCTTTTTCAATAATAGTAAAACGTATAGCTTTATTGTTTTGAGCGAGTTCGTTAAGGAATTGAATCATATCTTTTGCCTCGTTCTCATCAGTGAAATTACTTATATTCATGAATTTAGTGACATCAGGATCAGACCATATTTTAAACATACTTAGTGAATCAGATGCTTTCATTTTCCTTAAATATAATCTCTGTGAGTGTAGTTCTGTAATCAATACTTTTACCTCCGTTATGTTGTAATGATAGGTAGATTAAAAATATTGATATCTGCGCATAATTCAGTCCCTTCTAGATTAATTAACTTTTATTATACAAGAAAATTACTACATTGAACAAAGGCGTTAATTGGAGGTAACGAAATGACAAACTCATCAATTGAATATTGCGTTCAGTGTGATTAAGAAAGTGGTGTATAAAGATGGGACGAGATGAGAGTTACTTCCAAACTAAAAAAAGAGTAGATAATTTAAAAACATTTTACATTCATTTAACCATCTACTTACTAGTCAATCTGATGCTTTTTTTACTTTTTAAGTAGTGAATTAGCTATTTTTTATTTTAATTACAAAAATTGAATAAGGTTAGAAATTATATGGTTGTAATGGGAATTAAGGGATATGAATAAAAAAATTTATCCCGCATTAACGGGCAGTAAGATCCTCACCTCAAAATTCAGCGGAAGCAAAGAAGTTAGGTGGAGTCGGGCTGCCCGTAAAAGCCCGATTGGTGAGGGCTGATTAAAGTTTCACTTTATTAGGGATTTGCCTTAAACATTTATTACAGTCAAGAATATTTATAATAATATGAACTAAAAAAGGTCCAATTTTTGTAATGTTGGAGGGGATTATTGTGGACATAACTCAAAGCGTATCAAGAATAGTGGTTAATGGGAAAGACCTTTCTTTCACTTCAGTTCAAACCTCTGCATGGAATCATGGACCTGTAAATGATTTAATCGTTACGACGAATCAGAGAGTGAATGAGCTTTATCAATTCATGTGGTCACAAGTACCGGTTACGATTTCGGTATATTTCCTTCAAGGAGCGGATTTACTTAGGTTCGTTAGGGTTGCGGGAATTAATGAGCGTGTAACAGGAGAATATGTATATCATTTCATTTGGTAATAAGAAGGAGTCAAAGTAGTCTAGCAGCTACTTTTTTATTTTGTCATTTGAATATAAGCGAGCGGACTAGCTTTATAGTACCCACTGAAATAAAGAATCATAATATAATTTGTAATAACTTATACGGGAAGGGAGCTGAAAATCATGTTTTATTCATATTTTAATTCTGAAACTGGTATGCGACCAGCGTATGGTACATCTATAACGTATAGTGGAGCACAAAGTACAGTCCAAGCTATTCAACAAGCATTGCAAATGCAACAACAATTGCAAATGCAGCAGCAAGGTGTACAACCGTATTATTCTTCCATAGAGTATTTTTACCCAGTACATCATGTTACACCGTACGGAAGTTCTTTTCTTACTATTCCATATGGAACTGTATACAACTTATAACTAATAAGGAATGAAGTGGTGTATATAAATAAGGGTGCAGGTTAATAGCGCCCTTATGAATAATAAAAATAGCTAGTCCAAACCTTATAAATCAATCTTACATAATATGTAGTAATAAGTTTGAAAGGGGAATTAGTATGTCTTGTTATTACTACTGTAAGTATTGTAAGGAGTATAAAAAGAAGCATCATGATTGTTGTAAGAACACTAGTAAGTGCCATGATAACAAGGACAATCTTGTTAGAGCATCCGCATTTAGAGCTAGAAATACAGTAAATCAAAATGTTCCTGCTAATACTTTTGTGAAAGTGTTATTTCAAAATGAACAATTTGATTTAGCGAATGAGTATAATCCAGCAACATCTATTTTTATGCCGAAGACTAAAGGAGTATATTCTATTATTGGAACGATTGGTTTCTTTCCAAATGATCCAACTTTAAATTATAGAGCGCGTGTAGAAATTCGTGTGAATGGAAACGCAGCGATAGCTATAGATAATGACTTTTTTGGTCCAATAAGTTTTGGAAATGTAGTAAGTGTTTCGACGATTGTTCAATTGAATGCAGGGGATGAAGTTGAGATTTATGCACAAAGTAGTATAGATGGAGTTTTAAGTCCTTTAGAAGATGGTGCACATTTTGAAGCAGCTAGATTTCCTTCTCCAATTAAATAAAGTCATTAAACAATGAATTTACAGAAGCTTAAAGGTAAACCCTCACCGAAATGGTGAGGGTTTTTTACTCTATTAAAAATAGTAACAGGTCGTCCAAGCTATTCTAATCTATATAGCATACTATGTAAAAATAAGTGTAAAGGGGGACTAACTATGTCTTATTATTACTGTAAGTATTGTAAAGATTACAAAAAGGAAAGTCATGATTGTTATAGGAAAAGTAGTAAATGTGATAGGAAGTATGTAAAGGTGAAGTGTTGTGATGATAAGAAAGAGGAGCTTGTAAGGGCATCGGCATTTAGAGCTGTGAATACAGTTAATCAACCTGTTCTAGCAAATACTCCTGTTAAAGTATTATTTCAAAATGAACAATTTGATCTAGCGAATGAATATAATCCAGTAACATCCATTTTCACTCCGAAAACTAGAGGGGTATATAATGTATTAGGAAATATAACATTTTCTCCAAATGATTTTAATGTGAATTACAGAGCTAGAGTAGAAATTCGTGTAAATGGAAATCCAGCAATAGCGATAGATAATGATTTCTTTGGAACAGGAGTATTTTTTAATAATGATGTTTCAGTAACTACTATTCTTCAATTAGAAGCAGGAGATTTAGTTGAAGTTTTTGCAGAAAGTAGTATTGCGGGCGTAATTATACAAAATGTTAATGGTTTAAATACGGTTCACTTTGAAGCAGCAAGATTTCCTTCTCCAATTAAATAAAACAGATCATTAAATATTTTTTAGTAGGTTTAGTTAATCCCCTTACCAAATGGTGGGGGATTATTATTGTTTTTCTAAAATATATAAGTAAATAGGTAAAGTATAGTTTAATTTTCAGAGGCTTCAACCTTCTTCAGGTATTGAACAAAATAATATGTAAATAAGTAACATGCTTCTGAAAACTCATTGTTAGTAAGTTTACTAGTTTTCTTATAGAACAAGAAAGACGGAATACATAAAAAATCGTATCATTACGTTTTTTTTACTATATAGAAATTACATATTGAACATAGATTTGTGTAGGCAATGCTAATACACTGAAAAGAATAACATAAAGGCGAGTACACTATATAAAAACAAAATCAATCCTAAGATGAGTAGTATTGGATGCAGCTTGAACATATTTGACCTCCTTGTGTATATAAAGAATTTTAATATATTGTTGGTCAATTTAGAAGGGGGACGGTTACATAAAAAAAGAGCATACATAAAAAGTACGCTCTAAAGAAAGATAGGTTTTATGAGTGGATAATCTCCATACGATAATATATGTTCTTTTAATAAAAACGTGTAAAAAATCAATGAATTATCAATGGAATATCATAAAATGTGTAATTTTAGTTTAGGAATGCATCTATTTTCTTTCTCAGTTATTTTAGGTAACAAATTTGTGAAAATCGTACATTATGCGGACTAACAACGGGATAGCGATCGTACTTCAGTCACATATTTCTTAAAGTCTGGATATTGCGTGATAGTTTGACATCTAGGGGTGCATAGTTGATTAATTATAGACACATTTGTAATTACTTCGTTACAAGGACCGAAAAATGTAACTTTTAGTTTTGAATTTGGTGGGATTTTGAACACGATAGGTTTTTTTTCCATGAAATCAGCTCCTAATATTGAGTATTATAAGTTAAAGGATGTAGAGTCGTATTAGTATAATATGAAACTTCAGTGGATTTGCTTATAATAAAGAATTTCATAGTAGTAAAATTGCTTAAAGATGTAAAGGGGAAATTGAGAATGCGAAATAAAACGTTTAATTAATATAATCAATAAATACGCAAATGGTTAATATAACTAATGCATTTTTTTATTTTCTACATATTATGTTAGTAAGAATTGTATAAGGAGGTAGTATAAAATAGTGGAAGAAAATGTACAAGCTCAGCTTTCGCCACCGTGGATCACATATTTTAATGAATTAAAAAATTCAATAGGTGCTGATCCAACTGTTACAGTTGGGCCGCTTATTCCTGTTGGTGGTAATTATATTATTTTAGTGCATGCGTTAAGTAATGAAAAAGCGAGAGCATTAGCAACGCTTTTAAAATCTTTTGTACAATTTGGGAATGTAAGTGTGACAGTTATTGTAACGAATAATGAGAATGAAATTGTAAATCCATTTCCTTGTCCACTAGATGCATTTGAAATAGCTCATTTATTTCAAGTAGCACTAGAAAATAATCCTTATTTTGAACAAGTTGTGGTACAGCCTCAGTTCCCTGGCGGACCGAATGTTGTCTTTCCGGTTTTCGCCGCGGAAGTCATTCAGTTTTTCAATGACGATATTTCTAACTTATGTCAAACGTTTACAGGTGTTGCTGCCAATGTATTTCGTGATGTAATGAATGATGAGGTTTGTGATAGCCCAATATTATTTTCTACAAGTTGTGTTATGAACAGTGAAAATACACAATTACAAAATAAAGATTTAACACCAAAATTGTTTTATTAGACTATAAAAAGACATTTTCATGAATAGAAAATGTCTTTTTTATGCACCAATAGTGTGCAGATTGGACAATTGTAGGTTAGTAGGAATAATTTTCTATTAATTAAAAATTTTCTGAATCTAAAATTTCATGGAAAGATAGTAATTTTGACTTAAGAATATATAGAAAATGAGGAATGATTTATATTAGCTGAAAGGGAATTGATATTGGAAGTTTTAATTTAATAATGTAGGGGGATTTTTTCTAATATCCGTAAAAATGATTGATACCTTGATTGATAGGACGAGATTACATAACAAATGAATAGTAGGGTATATTTCAAATATGAGAATGTTTTATATGGTATATATATTAAAGTTAATAGAAATATTTCTGAAAGAGAATATATTTTTTAAAACAGTAACTATTCTTTTTATTTATATTATAGATAGCTAGTTTTAGAGAGATAAGGCTTACAATAAAACAAGCTATGAATAAGACATTAAAAAGGAGCTGGAATGTATGGGTTATATTGTAGATATTTCAAAATGGAATGGAACTATCAATTGGGATATTGCAGCATCTCAGCTAGATTTAGTGATTGCTAGAGTTCAAGATGGCTCTAATACGGTGGATTTTATGTATCAAAATTATGTTAGTGAAATGAAAAAGTATAGTATCCCATTCGGTAATTATGCTTTTTGCCGTTTTATATCTATTGCTGATGCAAAAAAAGAGGCACAAGATTTTTGGAATCGTGGTGATCAATCAGCTAAGTTTTGGGTGGCGGACGTAGAAGTTCAAACGATGGCAGATATGCAAGGCGGGACACAGGCATTTATTGATGAATTACGCCGTTTAGGTGCGGAAAAAGTAGGATTATATGTAGGGCATCACATGTATTTATCATTTGGAGCACGTAATATTGAAGCTGATTTCGTATGGATCCCTCGTTATGGAGGGAATAAGCCAGCATATCCATGTGATATTTGGCAATATACGGATTCAGGGAATGTTCCTGGGATTGGGAAATGTGATCTGAATCGATTAGTAGGAAATAAGTCACTTTCTTGGTTTATAGATTCGAACAAAGCAAATCAATCTAACATAGTGTATAAACAGCAACCGAATGGCATTGGTATTGCAGTTTCGAAATATCCTGATGGATACGGAATAAATTTATATGAGAATCCCATGAATCCTCAATTTACAGGTGCACTCACTCAGAAAATTCCATATTTAATCTTAACAGGTTATTGGGGAGGCGGTGAGCAAGATATGATTTGTTTAGGGAACGATAAGCAGTGGGCATATTTAAAACATTTTAAGGTGAAATGGTTTTATGCAACTTCGAAATATCCTGTCGGCTACAGAGTAAATTATTATGAAGAGCCTGAATGTATGAATTATAAAGGAAATATAGATGGATCGACATCTTTTCGAGTGTGGGGTAGAGTGGGAAATGCGGTAGATATCGGGCAGAATAGTTGGATACCTGAAGAACATGTAAGTATTAAGTAACTATAGCAGCCGTATTGTTTTTGAGGTGTATGTAAAGAGTCTTCTTACTATACATAATAGTAAGAAGACTCTTTATGTTTAAAAATGGAAATGCATGATACATAGTCAACTCATATGAAATGAATTACATGCAGAAAACACACTGTTTTCACAATGCCTGTGTATAGTTAATTTGCATAATGATAAAAGTGAGGTATTTGAATTGAAAAAGAAAAAAATATTTATTGGAACAATTATTTCATGCGTGATGCTAGCATTATCTGCATGTGGTTCTTCAGACAACGTAGTAACATCAAAAGTAGGAAATGTTACAGAGAAAGAATTAAGTAAAGAATTAAGACAACAATATGGAGAAAGTACTTTATATCAAATGATGTTAAGTAAGGCATTGTTAGATAAATATAAAGTTTCGGATGAGGAAGCAAAAAAGAAAGTAGAAGAAGCAAAAGATAAAATGGGTGAGAACTTTAAATCAACTTTAGAACAACTTGGATTGAAAAATGAAGATGAATTAAAAGAAAAAATGAAGCCAGAAATTGCATTTGAGAAAGCGATTAAAGCAACAGTCACAGAAAAAGATGTGAAAGATAACTATAAACCAGAAATGAAAGTAAGTCACATTTTAGTGAAAGATGAAAAGACAGCTAAAGAAGTAAAGGAGAAAGTAAATAATGGTGAAGATTTTGCTGCCTTAGCAAAACAGTATTCAGAAGATACTGGTTCAAAGGAACAGGGCGGGGAAATATCTGGTTTTGCTCCTGGACAAACAGTGAAAGAATTTGAGGAAGCTGCGTATAAATTAGATGCAGGCCAAGTAAGTGATCCAGTTAAAACAACTTACGGTTACCATATTATTAAAGTGACGGATAAAAAAGAATTGAAGCCATTTGATGAAGTAAAGGAAAAAATTCGTAAAGATTTAGAACAACAAAGACTACAAGATACGACAGGTAAATGGAAACAACAAGTAGTCAATGATTTATTGAAAGATGCTGATATTAAAGTGAATAATAAAGAATTTAAAGATACATTTAAATTTCTAGAAAAGAAATAATGATTGTAATCATAATTAGAAAAGGGAACTCATATAGAGTTCCCTTTTCTAATTAGTGTGTGAGTTATAAATAGATAGTAAGACAATACAATATTACATTTAAATATTAAGAATTACAATGGAAAATAATGGATGATAATTAAAGGTGCTATACTATTTCAACGAAAGTGGATATTATACGGTTTTCATTATGCAAGTTTGTTACATATATTTATTCTTTAATAATGGATATCGAACATAATTTAAAAAATAATACATATAATGTTTTTGAATAAATATTTAATATGGATAATTAGTAAAAAGCTGAGCATTCGAATGGAAAGGATGTTCTTTTTGGTGTGAAAATTTTAGGATAAATAATGAATCGTATTAAACGCGTCATTTACCACATCAATAAATTAAGGTGGGGAGAATATATGAAAGTAATCTTTCAAGGAGAGGGCGGCGCGAAAATTTTTGAGTCATATGATGAAAATGTAAGTGATTTATTAGCTATATTAAAAGAAACGAAAGGGATTAAAATCGGAATTGTTGAGTATAAAGTGTTAAAGTACGAACTTAATTATTTTCGTCATCCGAAAAAAGCGGATACAGAGAGAGAGTTACATATAATAGTACAACCTAAGTATATGTAATGAAATATAATAATAAAAATCACTGATTCAGTTTTGTAAAGTTTCATAGAGTATGTAAGAAAAGAGAGTGTTGTAAATGCTCTCTTTTCTTATGCTTTGTGAGTTCGTTCATCATAGTATATGTGTTCAGTTATAGATGGTTAATAAACGAAAAAATTTAAAACTTTTTTGTTTAGGCAGGGATTTTATATTTGAGTAAATAAATATACTATGAAGTATTTTTTATACGAATATTGGAGGAGTATAAAATGAGTTTAGCAAGTTACATAGGCTGTAATGTAGAAATTCCGTTAACGGAGCCCGATTCTAATGATGTAATTGTTTTTGGACCATGTTTTGCAGATGAAAGTATGCTTGAAATTGTACAAGATTATCAATTCTAAAAAAATTATATATATGAGGTTTCAACTAGTTGGGGAATTGAACTTGTCGAGTGGCAAAACGTAAAGGAAAAAAAAGAAGCGAAAGAAAAACTTTTAACTTTATGCAAGATTATGGAAGGTTATTTGGAAGATGGAGACTATTTCGAATTATTCAGTTGTTGGGTTGGTGATGAAGATAAGGAACGAGTAGGGGAATTGAAATTAAAAATAAATCATTTTAATATAGATGAATTATGTATTCCAGAAAGAACATTAGTTAGAATAGAAAAATAAACATTGAAATATTTTTTAAGAAAAGGCGATTTCACTTTGTGTGAAGTCGCCTTTTAGTTGTTATATGCATTTTACATAAGAAATGAGAAGTTTATTTGATAAAGGAAAAAGTATGGAGATAAATAAAATTATGTTTTTTGTTAAAAAATAATAAGTATGGCTCTTCTCGAAAGAACGTAAGTTCGTGTATAATAAGAACGAATGTTCTTTTGAGAGGTAACCTAATTATAGTTTAGAAGTAAATCCGAGTTTAGTGCGTATTAAAAATAACTAAGGGATAGTATGGCTAAATAAATGTATAAATGATCAAGGAGATAAAAATGAACGATGTAAAGATACAAAAAGAAGAAAGAGAGTGGGTTCCGTTTACAGTAATATCCGAACAACTTTTAAATATGAGAAAGATTATTGGAGAGAAATTAAAAGTACAAAAACCGCTTTTAACAAACGAAGCAAAAGAGAGAATTTCTGATAAATTATTAACGTCATTACTGTCTGAGAAAGAAATATTGGTAACATATTTTGAAGATGGTTACATACTAACAAACTACATGACTGTTGTACATATCAATCCGGTAAAACAAATTGTAATTTGTACAGACGCCTTTTATAAAACTTACGTATTTAACGCTATGGATATTATTGAAATAACGTAAAAGAAGCTGAATATTAAATGGCAGCTTCTTTTATTTCTGATTTATGAGACAAATAATACAAGAAAAAGCAGCTAGCTTCGTGCTAGCTGCTGAGCCCCAGGGAAAGGGAGAAAAAGATAGGGTACTCCAAAATCAACAAGAGCTGTCAAACAGCCTGATTATAGTATAGACAAATTAAAATTTTCTATACAAAAAGTTGAACATAAGATTAGGCTGTACCCACTTGGTTTTGATCTGCAAGGTCAGAATCAAATGTATTGGTCGCGCTAACACCGCTAAAAGTATTAACAACAAAACCAACGTTTGATGCGCCAGAGCCATTATAAGCTTTCGTATTTTCTTTTGGAGAAACGTTGTAGAAATCACCTAAGTTAAATGAACCATTACTATTTTGTACAACTAAATTCCCTACAACTGATGGCATAATTTTCACCTGCTTTATAATAAGTTGTTAACATTACTATATGGAGTTATAGTCCAGATGGTTCATATAATAAAAATTGTGGAATAGTAAAACGTTTGGAGCATGGATTTCAATAAAAGTGTGTTAAAATTAATATAATAAAGTTGAGTAATTTTTTAAAAAAATTTGTATAATTGATATATACGAAAATAAAGGAGGCAAAATGTAATGAAAGATATTATGAAAAAAGTTGATTTAACAGATGCCAAATCAAGTAATCTTGTTGCACTAATTTATAGTAATGAAGTTATATTAGTTGAAGACGCATTTTGTCCAAATGAAATAAAATTAAAGTTTAATGAAATTGCAATTTTATCTGCAATTAAAACAGCTCATATTGCGAAAGTGTCTATTAGGAAAGAACTTGAAGCGCTTTTTCATGATACGGGTGTTATATTAGTGAAACAAAATGTTGATTATGGTAGTAGCCAATCTATTACCATGCATTTTGAGCAATTTAAAAAATTGCAATATGAGATTGAATATTTAAATAAAAGTATGTAATAAGGCAGCTAAATAAAGGTTCTATCATAAAGGTGGAATGTGTTGTGTTGAAAAAGTGGTTTGAAAATTATTTGGGTGAATCGCATTGTAAACATAAATATATTTTTATTAAGATGCAGGATAATGAGGATTTTAAAAAAGTACATTAGGTGTAGTTTATATTTACCAGTGTGAGAAATGTGGAAAAGAGAAGTTGAAATGTAAAAACGATAATGAAATAAACAATGAATTTTTAGATATATAGCAAAAAGTAACCATGATGGTTACTTTTTTTATTTATGTATGCAATATCAAAACCATTACTAAAGTATGAGTTGAGTTGATACTATAGTAAATGGCTGAATAAAAATGAAGAGAGTAAGATATAGGGAAGGAGGATGAGAGAAATGCAGAGAAAAGAAATTGGTAAATCTGTAATTATTACAGGTGTGACACAAGGGTTAGGACGTGCGATGGTTGACCGATTTGATGAATTAGGGTGGAACATATATGGTTGTGGACGTTCAAAAGATAAAATTGAAGAACTAAAAAAACAGTACAGTAAAATACATGATTTTCAAGTAATTGATGTTTCAGATTCTCAGCAAGTTAACAACTGGGCAAATTATATACTTAATAGACATACGGCTCCCGATATGATAGTAAATAATGCATCGATTGTAAATCAAAATGCACAACTTTGGAAAATTACGGCTCAAGAATTCGAAAATGTAATGAATGTAAACGTGAATGGTGTAGTGAATGTAATAAGAGCGTTTGTTCCCGCAATGGTAGCTAGGAAAGAAGGAATTATCATTAATATGAGTTCTAGTTGGGGGAGAGAAGGTGAAGCTGAGCTTGCGCCATATTGTGCCTCGAAATTTGCAATTGAAGGTATCACTAAATCTATGGCACTGGAATTACCTCATGGCATGGCTGTAGTTGCTTTAGATCCTGGAGGGAGTATTAGTACTCCAATGCTGAAGTCATGTGCGCCACAATATATAAATGAATCACCTACACCTGAAACTTGGTCACATAAAGCAACTCAATATATATTGAATATAACAATAGATAAAAATGGAGATTCGTTGACATGCCCAGCATGCATATAAAAAGCACCTTTAAGGTGCTTTTTATATTAGTAGCACATTATATCATTCACAAAATTACATTTGAAAAATAAAATAAAAGATTAAGGGTGGAATTTATTTATTCCGCTATTTGCCAATCAGTAAGACCCCCACCTCAAAATTCAGCGAAAGCAAAGAATTTAGGCGGGGGATGAAGAAAACCCCACTGATTAAAGTTTCACTTTATTTTGAAGGGTTTAGAAAATATTTAAATAGGTGATAAAAATGAATCCAAGCGGTTTAAAAGTTACAGGGGCATGGTTTCAAGTAGGAGGGAACCTTACAGCTGCAATTGGAACGACAAGAGGATTTATTGGAGAAGAGAAAGTTGAATCGGATCTTGTTATTGTAGGAAGCTCATTACAAGCCCTCGGGTATATATTACAAATCATTGCGAGCAATTATGATGATGGGGAAGAAAAAAGAGAAAATCAAAATATAGGCTTAGAGAATCAAAGTAAATTACTTGATCAAATAGGAATTGAGCTATTAGCATTAGGGAATATATCAAATGTAATAGGAACATATTTTAATATAAATGAACAATCGAAAGAAAATGATTATCTTATTATTACAGGGAACAGTTTACAATCGATCGGTGCTTTTTTAGGAGTAGAAGCAGCTTTGATGGATATAAATGTACTACAGAAAATGATTATATTAGGTAACTCCATGCAAAGTTTAGGTGCTGGATTACAAGCGTATCAAGGTGTTTCAAATGTATTGAAAGATGAGAGAGAAAATGAAGATAGTATTTTTGATAAGAAGGATGAGAGAATAATTGCACTCATTGGTATTTGGATACAAGCGATAGGAACGTTAATTTCTGCAATTGGAGTAACTGCAATAGAGGAAGAAAATAGGCTAGAAAACAATGAAAAGGTTGAAATACTTATATAAATAGAAGGAGATACATGAATTTTATAGGTACGTTAAGATTAAAATAGTAGTAGGTTTTTTTGCCTATAGATAGAATATATAAAGTAAGAGATGTTATATATACTTAATGAAAATTTATGTAACAACAACATCATAAGGTTTCTTTACGTATGTTTTGAAAAGGGATATATAAAATACAAAATAAGGAGTTTTCAAGGGATGATGTATTTATTAGCAATTTTTCTTCCACCTGTTGCTGTACTATTTTGTGGAAAACCAATTCAGGCAATAATAAATTTCATATTAACATTAATATTTTGGGTTCCAGGAGTTATACATGCAATTCTTGTAGTGCATGATAAAAAAGCTGATCGGCGTTTGAAAAAACAAATTCAAGCATATGATGAAATTAATAAGAGGAATCGAAGATAATTCATCTGTGAAATGTTTTTAAAAGAAAGGAGGATTAACCTCCTTTTTTTAGTGGGTGTTAAGTTTAAATTTTTGTGTGGCGGAAAGAATTTTTAATATAAGTTTTATGATAATAACTTTTAGATTGTGCATGTAATAGGCCAGTATAAATACTTTCTGGTACATTAAAGAAATCGTACATACCGTTCTTTAATTGGATTCGCAAAATCATAGAAAAAGGATTATAGCCAACAGCAACTATATTTTTTGAAATCACGGGAGATAGCTTCATCATTACGCAACTCCTCACTTTTCATTTTTAATAATTTCTTGTATATGTTGAGGTTGTGATGTTGAAATCCTTATAATTTAAGAGGTATTATACTTATATGCAATATATTAAATGTTTGTTATACGTAATTATAAGGAAGTTCACACGAAGTACATATCGTTGTGCTATTTTTATTTCACCTTTGATTTATAAATAAGAAAATATTGACCATTTGAAAAAAAGGTATATTATTTATACGAGGTATTAAAAATTCACTTTTTACATTCTATGCTTAAAGGGGCAGCGTTATTAGGAAAAATAGAAGTGAAAATAGTTTGTATAAGAAGTATTCTAAAATTTATAATCTGTGAATTGGGAAAATATTGAATGCTCCAGGTCAATATACTTTCTTAATCAAATGCATTTTAGAAAGTGACCTCAATATTTTTAAGTAAATCAACGGGAGAATTGAAAGGCAGGAGAAAGTAACATGTCAGAAAATTATCGTTCTCGAGAGGAACGACGACAAGTTAAAAAGAAAAAACAACCAGCTTCTAAAACACAAAAACCAAAAGGTAAAACATCATTCTTTCGCAAGTTTTTAATTACTTGTTTATTACTTGGTATTGTTGGTTTAGTGGCGGGGGTTGCTACCTTTTTCGTAATGATTAAGGATGCACCAAAACTTGAGAAAGCAAAACTTGTTAATCCGTTATCCTCAAAAATTTATGATAAAAACGGGGATTTGGTATATGAATATGGAAAAGAAAAAAGGACGAATGTTACGTATGAGCAAATACCTAAATTAGTAGAAAATGCATTTTTAGCAACAGAAGATTCACGTTTTTATGAGCATAGCGGAGTAGATTTTAAAGGTACTGCGCGTGCTGTTCTAGTAAGTCTTAAGGGAGATTACGGTTCTCAAGGTGGAAGTACGATAACACAGCAAGTTATTAAAAACTACTTCTTATCAATGGACAAAACACCAAAGCGTAAGGCGCAAGAAATATATTTAGCTTATAAGCTAGAACAACAGTATTCAAAACATGAAATATTAGAGATGTACTTAAATAAAATTAACTTAGGAAACCGTTCATATGGGATCGCAACAGCAGCACAAAACTACTATGGTAAAGAATTGAAGGACTTAACATTACCAGAAGTTGCGATGCTGGCAGGTTTACCGAAAGCACCGAATAACTATGATCCAACGAAAAAAGAAAATGTTCAAAAAGCAACAGAAAGAAGAAATGTTGTTCTAAACTTAATGAATCGACATGGATATATAACAAAACAGGAAATGGAAGAAGCATCAAAAGTTGACGTAGAAAAGGGACTCAAGCCTGCAACTCAACTACAAACAATGCCATACCCTGCATTTATGGATGCAGTTGTGAAAGAAGTAGAAAAAGAATTGCCAGATGCTAATATTGGTTCTGATGGTTTAGAAATTTATACAACGTTAGATCCGAAAGCGCAGAAACTTGCTGATAATATTTTAAATAATAATATCATTGATTATCCGAACGATAAATTCCAAGGTGCATTTACATTTATGGATACGAAAACAGGAGAAGTTCGTGCTATAGGTAGTGGCCGTGGAGAAAATAAAGCTGTATTTAAAGGGCATAATATGGCAATTGAATTAGATCGTGCAGCTGGTTCAACGATGAAGCCGATTTTCGACTACGCTCCTGCAATTGAATATTTAAAATGGGCTACGTACCATCAAATTGATGACTCTCCATTTAAGTATTCAACGGGACAAGAAGTACGAAATTCAGATAGAAGTCATATGGGCCCTATTACAATGCGTGTAGCATTAGAAAAGTCACGAAATATCCCAGCAATTAAGACTGCGAAAGAAGTTGGAATTAATAAATCAAAAGACTTCTCTGAGAAATTAGGCATTACATTTAATACGGCACCGACTGAATCAACAGCGATTGGTACAAATGAAGTATCACCAACTGAAATAGCGGGCGCTTATGCGGCATTTGGTAATGATGGTAAATATACGAAACCGCATTTTGTTAAGAAAGTCGTTTATCCAGATGGTAAGTCACAAAGTTTTGGACAAAAACCAAAACAAGTTATGACAGATTCTACAGCATATATGATTACAGATATGCTTCGTTCTGTAGTTACATCAGGTACTGGTACATCTGCAAATATAGCATCTTTAGATGTAGCTGGTAAAACGGGTACGACAAACTACTCATCAAAACAATTAGCTCAATATAAAATTCCAGAAAGTGCAACTCGTGATAGTTGGTTTGCTGGATATACACCGCAATATACGATGGCAGTATGGACAGGGTATATGAAAGATGGTAAAGACGAGTATATTAGTAGTAAAAATACGAAAATTGCACAGTTGATCTTTAAAGAAATGATGAGTGAAATGGCTACAGATAAATCACGCTTTAAAATGCCAAGTAGCGTTATTCAAGAAGGTAGTGAGCTACGTATAAAAGGTGAAAAACGTGATTCATCGCCAAATACTAGCGTACCGGATACAACGGAGCAACCAAAACAAGATCAACAGCAAAAAACTGAAGAAGAGAAAAAGCAAGAAGAATTAAAGAAACAAGAAGAACTGAAAAAACAAGAAGAGCAAAAGAAACAAGAGGAACTTAAGAAGCAAGAAGAACAAAAGAAACTAGAAGAGCAAAAGAAACAAGAAGAAGAAAAGAAACAAAATGAACAAAATAACGGAAATGGTCAAGGAACGACACCTCCAGCGAATAACGGAGGAGGCCAAGGAACGACACCTCCAGCAAATAACGGAGGAGGCCAAGGAACGACACCTCCAGCGAATAATAATGGAGGTCAAGGAACTCCAACCCCACCTGCAACAGTACAACCAAATAATGGTGGAAATGCAGGAGAGGTTCCTGCCAATAATGGACAATAAGAAAAATTTATAGAAAAATTTTCAAAAGAGCACTTAAGATTTGTAGGAATTTACAATCTTAAGTGCTTTTTTTATTTTGCTACAGAAAATGTAATGTTAAGGGCTGGATAGAAGAAAAAGAGTGAATTAACGTAAAGAGAGGAAAGTCTATTTGCAAAAGATGGTATGTGTTGGTTATCCCGCAAAGTGACTAACTGTGATGAATCATATAAAGTATTAAATAAGTAAAAATTATATTCAAATCTTTAATAAATATCTTTCTTTAATGGTTACTTTAGTTGGGGGAATAATTTAAAAAGTCGAATTTCTTATTTAGGAAATTCGACTTTTTATGTTGAAACTGGAGTGAGGTTAATCTTTATTGCAATGTAGGGGGAATACAGTGATGGCTATTAAATGTTAAACGTGCCATAAAAATTTTGAAAATAAATTGATGGGAAATGATAAAAGACTTGAGCCTGAGGTGGTGGAGCGTAGCTAGGGTGATAAAAGGTAGTGCTACTTGGATGGGCACCATGATGCCAAAATGAAGGGGTAGCTTGACCTGGTGATTGGTATTGTTGCCAAATTGCTGGAAGTTCAATGCCGACATCGGAACTTGCTGTATGAACGGCG
>NZ_CAJCKK010000049.1:0-17068 GCF_903970865.1 Bacillus sp. ME78 | reverse complement strand
TAACCCGAAGGTCGCAGGTTCAAATCCTGTCCCCGCAACCAAATGGTCCCGTGGTGTAGTGGTTAACATGCCTGCCTGTCACGCAGGAGATCGCCGGTTCGACCCCGGTCGGGACCGCCATTTTAATAAGGCTCGGTAGCTCAGTCGGTAGAGCAGAGGACTGAAAATCCTCGTGTCGGCGGTTCGATTCCGTCCCGAGCCACCATTTATTTCAATAAAATACGCCGGCTTAGCTCAATTGGTAGAGCAACTGACTTGTAATCAGTAGGTTGGGGGTTCAAGTCCTCTAGCCGGCACCATGTAAGTTTCGGAGGGGTAGCGAAGTGGCTAAACGCGGCGGACTGTAAATCCGCTCCTTCGGGTTCGGCAGTTCGAATCTGCCCCCCTCCACCATTTACATAGGGGCATAGTTTAAAGGTAGAACTGAGGTCTCCAAAACCTCCAGTGTGGGTTCGATTCCTACTGCCCCTGCCAAATATATTTACACAACATGGCGGTTGTGGCGAAGTGGTTAACGCACCGGATTGTGGCTCCGGCATTCGTGGGTTCGATTCCCATCAGTCGCCCCATTTTTATTTTAAAAATTACAAATAATTTAATTGATACTTACATATAATTAAGTAAGAATTCGATGGGCTATAGCCAAGCGGTAAGGCAACGGACTTTGACTCCGTCATGCGCTGGTTCGAATCCAGCTAGCCCAGCCATTTTTGCGGAAGTAGTTCAGTGGTAGAATACAACCTTGCCAAGGTTGGGGTCGCGGGTTCGAATCCCGTCTTCCGCTCCAATAAAATTTAATATGGCGGCATAGCCAAGTGGTAAGGCAGAGGTCTGCAAAACCTTTATCACCGGTTCAAATCCGGTTGCCGCCTTTTCTTTTGTGCCGATGTGGCGGAATTGGCAGACGCGCACGACTCAAAATCGTGTTCCTTCGGGAGTGTCGGTTCGACCCCGACCATCGGTATCATGAACGTCGTAAAAAAACTCTATACAATTAGTATAGAGTTTTTTTGTTTTCTTTTCATTACATGACAAAATAAGCACAAAAAGTGTACGGTGAATAAACTGCGAAACATTAAAAGGATAAAAACAAACATTCAATTTTATCCTTTTAATTGCGGTATTTAGAGAGAATTTCTCCACCCGGTGACATGAGGTTAAATCCGACACCACCAGTAGATATTAGTACATTATCAACGGTTAAGTTTGTAATTTCTAAAAACTTCTTTTTAAACTCTTCTCTGTTGTACTTATACATTGTTGAGTGGCACGCCCACATTTGCGTTGAAGTACTTAACCAGTCCCTTAATTCCTTCAATTCAGGAAACGCCTCAAATTGGATTGGTTCATCTAATTTCATGAATCTTACTTGATAGATAGTTGAGTTTAACTTTTCTCCTATTCCTTTAAAAGCATGTGATTTTTTTTCATTTGAATGTGTCATAATTCTCCCTTCATCTTTTCTTTAAATTTTTTCCTATTTTTATTATACAACAGTAGAAAGTAATTATAGGGATATTATGGAAATAAGTATCAGCAATATAAAAAGACTCTAATAGAAATCTTAGAGTCTTTTTTGTTAAATTATATTATGTGATGCTAAAATTCGTAATAAACTTAGGAATTCATGTATAATATAACTTGTCGAAAGAACAAAATGATAGTGATTTATATTATGTCTGTAATATGAATCAAAAATGAACTTTTTATATTTCTTTTAAAAATGTGTTGAACACACATTATATTTCATATTAATATTTTTATGTAGATTTAAAACGAGAAAGAGAGTGGAAAGTATGGGCCGTAAATGGAACAATATTAAAGACAAAAAAGCATCAAAAGATGCAAATACAAGCCGTATATACGCGAAATTTGGACGTGAAATTTATGTGGCGGCAAAACAAGGCGAGCCAGATCCAGAATCAAACCAAGCGCTTAGAGTCGTATTAGAACGTGCGAAAACATACAATGTACCAAGAACAATTATTGATCGTGCAGTTGAAAAAGCAAAAGGCGGTTCAGAGGAAAATTATGACGAGCTTCGTTATGAAGGATTTGGACCAAATGGAGCTATGGTTATTGTAGATACACTTACAAATAACGTAAACCGTACTGCAGCAGATGTACGAGCTGCATTTAGCAAAAACAGTGGTAACATGGGTGTAAACGGTTCTGTAGCTTACATGTTTGATGCGACAGCTGTTATCGGCCTTGAAGGTAAAACATCAGATGAAGTTCTTGAAATTTTAATGGAAGCAGATGTAGATGCACGTGACATTCTAGAAGAAGAAGATGCTGTTATCGTGTATGCTGAACCAGATCAATTCCATTCAGTACAATCTGCACTTAAAGGTGCTGGTGTTGAAGAATTTACAGTTGCAGAATTAACAATGCTTGCACAAAGTGATGTTACACTTCCTGAAGATGCTCAAGTACAATTTGAGAAAATGGTGGATGCATTAGAAGATTTAGAAGATGTACAACAAGTTTACCACAACGTAGACTTAGGAGAGTAATACGATGAAAGCCCCTGTTCGCTTAACGAATAGGGGCTTTTTTTTTATGAAGTTAATTAAGGTGATGAATTATTAAAGGTATTTTGGTGTAGATAGGGAATATGCTTATAGGGATATATGAAATAACCATTATTTCTAGGAGGCTCAGTATGGAACATAAGACACCAAAGCATATAGTTGCCGTAGCAGGTTATTTAACAAATGAGAAAAATGAAGTGTTATTAACAAAGGTACACTGGCGAGCTGATACGTGGGAAATGCCAGGAGGACAGGTAGAAGAAGGAGAAGCACTCGATCAAGCTGTCTGTAGGGAAATAAAAGAGGAAACAGGGTTAACGGTGAAGCCTATCGGAATTACCGGGGTTTATTATAATGCCTCTATGCACATTCTAGCTGTTGTTTTTAAAGTAGCATATGTGAGTGGCGAAATAAAAATTCAACCTGAAGAAATACAAGAGGCTAAATTTGTTGATTTAAATGAAGAGAACATAGATGAGTATATAACGCGTCCTCATATGAAATCCAGAACGCTTGATGCAATGAGAGCAACACATTGTATTCCGTATGAAACGTGGGAAGTACAGCCATATAATTTAATAGGAAGATTGTAAAGAAAAGAGTAGTGATTTGAAATACATTCAAATCACTACTCTTTTTTGTATACTGTTTAAGAAAAAGGTCAAAATAATAATAGTGTTAGTATTGATTTATAGAACGTTTGTTCTGTATAATATATATGTTATATACATTAAGATTACTAGATACTCAAAAGTACATATATTTGTAGATGATATAATTAAAGTGTAAAGTGAAAATATAATAGCCTTAAGGCTTACTCTGTTATTGGTTATTCGTGATTGAATATAATCTATATTCAATATTTCAGATGAATAGTAGATAAAAAAGGTCTGTGATACAATACTTTTTTACCCCGCTATTTGCCGGGAACGTGATTGGTGAGGGCTGATTAAAGTTTCACTTTATACCTTACAATGATGTAAGGTACGTGTAAGAGAAATCGATGGGATATTTTTTTACAACAATGTATTCTTAAAGTAAGAGTTATATGCTGTGTGGAAAAGAGGTGTTCAAGATGAAAGAACGAGTATTATCTAGGGTGAACTATCATCAAAAAGTTGCATTAAATCCAATGACTAAACTTTTTTATAAAGCCATTATATTATTATTATTGTTAAGTTGTACGTTATTATTCATTGGAAATGTAATGATTGAGAAAAGTGACATTAGTAAATTACATGTACCGGCTAATTTAGAGGTGCCAGAATCATTAACACATGCATTTATTGCGACAGAAGATAAAAGATTTTATCATCATAACGGTTTAGATTATATAGCAATTATTAGGGCCTCTGTTGAGAATATAAAGGCTGGTGGTGTCGTGCAAGGAGGAAGCACGATTACACAGCAGCTATCTAAAAATGCTTTTTTAACTAATGAGCGTACATTTTCTCGTAAGTGGAAAGAGATTTTTTATACGAAAAAAATTGAACGCACATTTACGAAGGATGAAATTTTAAAATTATATGTAAGTAACATTTATTATGGTGAAGGAGCATGGGGAATTGAAAAAGCAGCAAACCTTTACTTCGGTAAAAAGGTGAACCAATTAACGTTGGCTGAAAGTGCAATGATGGCTGCTGTAGTAAAAGCACCTGCTTATTACTCACCTGCCCAAAATTATGATAAAGCAGTAGAGAGACGAAATGTCGTTTTGAGACTAATGGAGAAAGAAGGCTATATAAGCCATGATGAGTATGTTCAAGCAGTTAGTGAGAAATTAGTAATTCGTCATGATATAAAAATAGAGCAGTCGATGTTAAATAGTGCGCGTAAAAAAGCAGTAAGTTAAGAGAAGTTCCTAAAGAGGAGCTTCTTTTTTTGAATAAATTGTGACACAATATCGTCACAATTATTGTGTTTTTGTAATTTATGTGAGCGTGTTCATTGCGTGACGTATATAAGTGTTGATATTATGTGTATTGTGTACAATGCTGTATACAGAATATGAAATTAAAGAGGAATGTATATGAAATCAAATAAACTCATGGCTCTTGGTATAGTTTTTTCTATCGCAGTATTGATTGTAATTGGAACAATTGCGTATAGCATCATAAATGACAAAAAAGATAAAGGGAATGAGATGTTTGCTTATTCTACGCAACAATCTTTAGGGAAAGATGATGCTCCAGTTAAGGTAGTTGAATTTGGAGACTTTAAATGTCCTGCTTGTCGTACTTGGGATGTAACAGTATTACCTCGATTAAAAGAAGAGTATATTGATAAAGGCAAAGTGCAGTTATATTTTATTAACTTCCCATTTATCGGAAAAGACTCGGATTTAGGTGCAGCAGCTGGTGAAGCAATTTATAAACAAGATAAAGATTCATTCTGGATTTTCTATGATGAGATTTATCAAAATCAAAAGAAAGATACGGAAGAATGGATTACAGAAGATTTGCTTCTTAGCATTGTGAAAGAGAAACTTCCAAAAGTTGATGTAGAGCAATTTAAGAAAGATTTACACAGTAAAGAAATTACAGAAAAAGTACGTAAAGATTCAGATCGTGCTCAAAAATTAAAAGTTCAAGGTGCTCCTTCAGTATATGTAAACGGAAATCTTGCAAACCCTGATTTCGATAGTATGAAGAAGGCCATTGATAAAGAATTGAAAAAGTGATGAGGTCTCTCATCACTTTTTCGACTTTTTTCGATAAAATTCTTGCCTCTATTTTTTTAACATGCTATACTACTTTACATAAGTTATTCTAATATCTTATATGTAATTCATATTTGCGGGTGTAGTTTAGTGGTAAAACAAGAGCCTTCCAAGCTCTGGTCGAGAGTTCGATTCTCTTCACCCGCTCCAAATTTTATTAAATGTTTTTCTATAAATTGTGATCAACGCAGTGTTTCGTTTCCGAGATAAACGAGGCATTGCGTTTTTTAATGTTTGAAAAATATAATTACATGCGAAAATAGAAGTAAATAATAGTATTCCAAAAGTGAATTACTAACCAATAAAGTCGTTACATAAGGGATGATGGATTCATCTGAGGAGGCGATTAAGAGTGGATTTTGAAAAATTAAAGCAAGATGTAATTGCGTATAGTAAAACAATTGGCATAGATAAAATAGGCTTTGCGAGTGCTTCTCCTTTTGAGGAATTAAAGCAGCGCTTAATCCAGCAACAACAATTAAATTATCAATCTGGATTTGAAGAGCCTGATATAGAGAAGAGAACGAATCCGCAACTTTTATTACCGGGTGCTAAATCAATTATTGCGATTGCTTTAGCATATCCTTCAAAATTAAAAAATGCACCATTAAGTAAGCGTGGAGAACGCCGTGGAATTTTTTGCCGTGCTTCTTGGGGACAAGATTATCATCTTGTTTTACGAGATCGTTTGCAAAAATTAGAAGCATATTTAATTGAAAAACTTCCAGATATAGAAGTGAAGTCCATGGTTGATACAGGTGAATTAAGTGATCGAGCTGTATCAGAGCGTGCAGGCATTGGCTGGAGTGGGAAAAACTGTGCTATTATTACACCTGAATTCGGTTCGTACGTATACTTAGGGGAAATGATTACAAATGTTCCATTCCCGCCAGATAAGCCGATAGAAGATCAATGCGGGGGCTGTACGAAATGTATCGATATTTGTCCTACAGGTGCTTTAATACAGGGGGGACAGTTAGATTCGAAGAAGTGTATTGCGTTTTTAACACAGACGAAAGGATTCCTACCTGAAGAATATCGCGATAAAATAGGAAATCGTATATATGGATGTGATACGTGTCAGACTGTTTGCCCGAAAAATAAAGGAATGGATTTTCATAATCATCCTGAGATGGAGCCGGATCCTGAGCTAGTTAAACCATTATTAACGCCACTTTTAACAATTAGTAATCGTGATTTTAAAGAGAAATATGGGATTATGTCAGGGTCATGGAGAGGGAAAAAGCCACTGCAAAGAAATGCGATTTTAGCATTAGCACATTTTAAAGAAGCATCGGCAATTCCTGATTTAATTGGTGTTATGAAAGATGACCCAAGACCGGTATTGCGCGGAACGGCAGCATGGGCACTTGGGAAAATTGGGGGAGATGGAGTAGGCGAAGCGATTGAGAAAGCGATTGAACGTGAGAAAGATGAAGAAGTACTTCATGAAATGAAGCGCGGGCTTGAATTGTTAGCACAGAAAAAAGAGTAGATAATATTTCCCTTTTTCATATTGTAATATGGGAGGGAAACGAAATGGCTGTAAAAATGAATATTGAAAAGCAAGTACAACAGTTTTTAGCATATATCACAGAGAAACGAACAGACGTGGATGGTATTGCTGAGGATTTACTACAAATGGCACAGAGAAAGAAACAATTGTTTCAAAGGCGTAGTGCACATATAGTGAAAGCAACTGCGGATGTTTCTTTCATTAGACAATTAAATAGTAATGACCATCAAGAAATTGATTATCAAATACATTTTAAATATTTAATTAAGCATAAAGAATTATTTTATATTGAAGAGGAACAATTAAAACGAAGAGTTTGTTTAAATAATAGTCGGATTATAGGCGATTATGATATTGAAGTGTCAGAAGAAATTAGAATGGGTGAGACATTAGAAAGGGAAATTACGAAAGAGAAGTACGGTTCTTATCAGTATAATCGTTTAGAGGCAGTGAAATATGCAGAGCGTTGGTGGGATGACCGAAATCCTATGTATCGTAATTTCCCTGATAATTGTACGAATTTCATTTCTCAATGTCTTCATACTGGAGAAGTACCTATGAACGGATATCCTAATATTCGTAAAGGATGGTGGCAAAGGGAGAATCAGTGGAGTTGGAGCTGGGCTGTTGCACATTCTTTTTATTGGTATTTGTCAGGTGCTACAACAGGACTTCGAGCAGAGGCGGTAGAGAGGCCAGAAGAACTTATTCTTGGAGATGTAATTGCTTATGATTTCGAGGATGACGGAAGATGGAATCATACGACGATTGTAGTAGCAAAAGATGCAGATGGTATGCCGCTTGTAAATGCACATTCAGCGAATAGCCGTCGACGTTATTGGAACTATGAAGACTCTAGTAAATATACACCACAAATGAAATATAAATTCTTTCATATTATTAATGGGTAGAGATTTTTCGCTCAAGTGGTATAATACGTAGTAGACAAAAAACAGAGGTGAATATCGCGTGGGAGTACATGTTGTTTTATATCAGCCAGAAATTCCAGCAAATACAGGAAATATTGCTCGTACTTGTGCAGCAACTGGAACAGAATTACATTTGATTAGACCGCTTGGATTTTCAACGGATGATAAAATGTTAAAGCGTGCCGGATTAGATTATTGGCAGCACGTGAAAATTACGTATTATGATTCAATTGAAGAATTTTATGAAAAAAATAAAGATGGTGAATTCTTCTATTTAACGAAGTATGGCGAGAAAGCTCATACAGCGTTTGACTATAGCAAGCGCGAGAAGGATTACTATTTTGTATTTGGAAGAGAAACAAACGGCTTACCAGCTAATGTAATCGAAGAAAACTTTGATCATTGTTTACGTATTCCAATGACAGATAAAGTACGTTCATTAAATTTATCTAATACAGCAGCAATTTTAATTTATGAAGCATTCCGTCAACAAAATTACCCTGGATTAGATTTAGAAATCGTTTATTAAAAGTCGCCATATGGCGACTTTTTTTTATAAAATAAAAATAATATGTGATCATACGTTTAAAAGAGAGGACATAATCATATAGAATGGGATATATGATTAAAAATAGATAAGACGGGTTGAGATAAATATGAAGGAAGAATATAGTAATCAAAATACCTTTTTAAGTATGATAGATATGGATTTAATTAGACAAGGGTTATTACATGCTATTCAAGATTTAGTATTTATATTAAAAGTTATTGATGATGAAACGTTTAAATATATGTATGTGAATAAAATAGGAATGGATTATGCTAGGTTAAGCGAAGAGTGCTATGGAAAAACTTTTGCAGAAGTATTACCAAAAGATATAGCGGGGATATTGCAAAGGCAATATGAAAAAGTAGTGAGAGAAGCGAAAGCACACACTTTTTGTGATGTAGTCAAATTACCAAAAGGTGAGATACATTATGAATCTTCACTTAATCCTGTCTGCGATGAAGAAGGAATATGTCAATTTGTTATTTGTATTACAAGAGATATTACAGCTCAAATTGAGGAGAAGACAGAGATAGAGGAAAAACAAATGTTATTTAAGTCATTACTGGAATATAATAATGACTCAATTATATCTATAGATTCTATAGGGAGAGTTACATATGCAAACCCGGCAACGTATGAAATATTTGGATACCGGTATGAGGAATTAAATAATAAATTTATTTTTGAATTCATTAATAAAGAATATGAAAAAGATTTTCAAATTATATTTAAGGGATCGATGCAAGGAAAAGCAAAACAAATTGTTTCAAAGAAATATATTCATAAAGAAGGGTACGAGCTATATATTTCTTTGAGAACTATCCCGATTATTGTGAACGGTGAAATTGTTGGAGTTTATATTGTTACGAGAGATGTTACAAGGCAAGTATTAAACGAAATGCGAACAGAATATTTAGCTTACTATGACCAGTTAACGGGATTAATGAATAGAATTTCATGTGCAAATAAGTTAAATACTTTTTTAAATGAGAGTATAAATTTTGCGCTTGTATTTATAGATTTAGATGAGTTTCATCGTATTAATGATACATTTGGTCATAAAGAGGGAGATAAAGTATTACAAAAAGTTACAGAATGTTTAAGCAATCTAAAAATAGAAGGTATGCACTTATTTAGAGAACACGATGATCAATTTGTTATGTTGATAGAAAATATAACGAAAGAATGTGTAGAGGAAGTTGCAAAAAGCATACTGAAAAATATTAGTGAATATTTTGTAATCGAAGAAGATGATGTATATTTAAGTGCGTCAATTGGAATTGTAATGGCTCCAGCAGATGGAGAAGATGAAAAAATACTATTTCAGAGGGTCGATGCTGCTTTAGAAAAAGCAAAAGAAAAAGGAAAAGGACATTATCATTTTTATTGTAGTGGATTAGACTGTGAGCGTGAACAAAGGTTTATAATAGAAAACCAGTTACATCGTGCTATAGAAAAAAACGAGTTTTTCTTATATTATCAGCCACAAATTAATATTGAAACGAAAAAAATAGCTAGTATGGAAGCTTTAATAAGGTGGGAGAATAAGGAATTAGGATTTGTTTCTCCAAACCAATTTATTCCGTTGGCAGAAAGAACAGGATTTATTATTAAGCTCGATGAATGGGTAGTAAATCAAGTGTGTCAGCAACTGCGCGAATGGTTAAATAAAGGATATGAAGTGGTCCCAATTGCAGTTAATATTTCAGCTAGACACTTTCGCTCTATTACATTAATAGAGATGATTACACGGGCTTTAAATAAGTACAATGTACCAGCTCATTTATTAGCGATAGAGGTTACAGAAGGAGCTCTTATACATAAAGATATATCGAAGAGAGTGTTACTACAATTAAAAGAACAAAATTTAAAGATTCATTTAGATGATTTTGGAACAGGCTATTCATCTTTAAGTTACTTAAAAACATATCCAATTGATACTTTAAAAATTGATCGTTCTTTTATGGAAGGTATACATATAGATGAACGTGATACGAATATTACAGCTGCAATTATTCATTTAGCTCATACTTTAGAATTGAATGTAATTGCAGAGGGAGTAGAAAAAAAGGAGCAAATACAGTTTTTGAAAGAAAAGAATGTGAAGCTTGTACAAGGTTATTATTATAGCCGACCACTATCCAAATATGATATGGAAAATATGTATTATAAATAATGCATAAAAAAATGATGTGCTAAAAGCACATCATTTTTTATGTGTACCTGGTTTGTCATTGTAACCGGATGTAAAAATAGCTGTAAGAAATGTGAGTGATACACCTAAAATTAATAATAATTTCATACTAATATCCTCCTTACTTTTTTCGGTTCACGAGTTTTATTTATTACCCAAAATGTATGTAAGGTTCTTAGAAGAAAAGAATTTATTTATAATGAATAGCAGTGTAAAAACGTTAATACCTATATTATACAGAATTTTCTTTGAATTTTGGAGGGAATTTTAGCGTGCTATTATATATTTCGTTTTGATTTAAAGAATGTTTAAGGACATCCTAGCATACCTTTTATAATAATCCGATTGAACAAGGAGATGGGGGAGGAGCTATAATGGATATTCTAAAAAAGATTGAACAGCATCGAGCAGCAGAAGAACGTTTACAATGGGAAGGTACGTTTGCGGAGTATTTGGAGCTTGTGAAAGAAAGACCATGGGTGGCTCAAACAGCACACTCTCGCATTTACAATATGATAAAAGATGCCGGAATTGAAGAAGTTGATGGTAGAAGAAAGTATAACTTCTTTAGTAATCAGCTCTTTGGATTAGAGGATGCTCTAGAACGTCTTGTAGAGGAATATTTTCATCCATCTGCAAAACGATTAGATGTTAGAAAAAGAATTTTATTATTAATGGGTCCTGTTAGTGGAGGGAAATCAACGTTAGTTACGATGTTGAAAAGAGGATTAGAAACATATTCAAGAACAGATCGCGGAGCAATTTTTGCAATTAAAGGATGCCCAATGCATGAGGATCCACTGCATTTAATTCCACATCATTTACGAGATGATTTCTTTGATGAGTATGGAGTTAGAATTGAAGGGAATTTATCACCACTAAATGTCATGCGTTTAGAGCAAGAATACGGATCAAGAATTGAGGATGTAGTTGTAGAGCGTATTTTCTTCTCTGAAGATCGCCGTACAGGGATTGGTACATTTAGCCCGTCTGATCCAAAATCACAGGATATTGCAGATTTAACAGGTAGTCTGGACTTTTCTACGATTGCAGAATATGGTTCAGAATCAGATCCGCGTGCGTATCGATTTGATGGAGAATTAAATAAGGCAAACCGAGGAATGATGGAGTTCCAAGAGATGTTAAAATGCGATGAGAAGTTTTTATGGCACTTATTATCGCTTACGCAAGAAGGGAATTTCAAAGCGGGAAGATTTGCGCTTATTTCAGCAGATGAATTAATTGTAGCGCATACGAATGAAACAGAGTATCGCTCATTTATAGCAAATAAGAAAAATGAAGCATTACACTCAAGAATTATTGTAATGCCAGTTCCTTATAATTTACGAGTAAGTGAAGAAGAACATATTTATGAAAAAATGATTCGTGAAAGTGATGTGTCGAATGTTCACATTGCACCACATACACTTCGCGTTGCAGCAATGTTCACTATTTTAACTCGTTTAAAAGATCCGAAGCGTCCGGATATTGATTTAATTAAAAAGATGCGTTTGTATGATGGAGAAACGGTAGAAGGTTATAATGCAATTGATGTAGAAGAATTACAACGCGAATATCAAGATGAAGGTATGAAGGGTATTGATCCTCGTTATGTCATAAACCGAATTTCGTCTACAATCATTCGAAAAGAGGTACCATCTATTAACGCGTTAGATGTACTTAGATCTTTAAAAGATGGGCTGGATCAGCATCCATCGATTAGTAATGAAGACCGTGAACGTTATATGAATTTCATCTCATTAGCGAGAAAAGAATACGATGAAATCGCGAAGAAAGAAGTACAAAAAGCGTTTGTTTATTCATATGAAGAATCAGCTAAGACGCTTATGGATAATTACTTAGATAACGTCGAGGCGTACTGCAATAAATCGAAATTACGTGATCCGTTAACAGGGGAAGAAATGAGTCCAGATGAAAAATTAATGCGCTCAATTGAAGAGCAAATTGGAATTTCAGAAAATGCTAAGAAAGCATTCCGTGAAGAGATTTTAATTCGCATTTCTGCTTATGCCCGTAAAGGAAAACGCTTTGATTATAATTCACATGAACGTCTTCGTGAAGCGATTCAGAAAAAACTATTTGCTGATTTAAAAGATATAGTGAAAATTACAACATCAACGAAAACACCGGACGAAAATCAGCTTAAGAAAATCAATGATGTTGTTGCGCGTTTAATTGATGAGCATGGCTATAATTCTTCTTCAGCAAATGAATTACTACGCTATGTAGGTAGCTTGTTAAACCGATAGTTTGATAACAAAACGCTGTCTCTTGTATTTTGCGGGACAGCGTTTTATTATCCGGTCATATGTGTGTAAAGTGTCATACCTTGTCCAAATCTAATAAATTAAGATGCAATTTCATGAATTTATTGTCAATTATTTTTACAATATGCATATGATAGAGTAACCAACCATTCATACGAAAAAAGCCAACACAATACAATATGTTGCAAAGTAAAAATGTGTGCAACAATGCATTGTGTTTCTTTCTTATCAGTGGCTGAATATTTCTTTCTATTATGTGAGTGGCAAAATTTTGTTTAGGATGCTCGGGGTATTGTATGAAAAACGTTATAAATGTTTATGGGATGATTTTCTATGGGCAGTTACCTTTCAAATATTCTAGCTTGCACATTACAGAACAAAATTTGTAGCTTGCTGTTCATACAGGAAGACAATTACAGTAAGGAGGGAAAGGAATGGGCGAAGAAAATCAACCAAATTATACGATTTCACAGGAAAACTGGTCCCTCCATCGCAAAGGATATGACGACCAACAGCGCCATCAAGAAAAAGTACAAGAGGCAATTAAGAATAATTTACCCGATCTTGTAACAGAAGAAAGTATAGTTATGTCTAATGGCAAGGATGTTGTAAAAATACCAATTCGTTCTCTAGATGAATATAAGATTAGATACAATTATGATAAAAATAAACATGTAGGGCAAGGAAACGGTGACAGCAAAGTTGGTGATGTCGTTGCGAGAGATGGATCAGGTGGTCAAAAACAAAAAGGGCCAGGAAAAGGGCAAGGAGCAGGAGATGCAGCTGGGGAAGATTACTATGAAGCTGAAGTCTCTATTTTAGAATTAGAGCAAGCGTTTTTCAGAGAGTTAGAGCTGCCTAATTTAAAGAGAAAAGAAATAGATGAAAACCGGATTGAACATGTTGAATTTAATGACATTAGAAAAACAGGGTTATGGGGAAATATCGATAAGAAACGAACAATGATATCCGCATATAAACGAAATGCGATGCGTGGTAAAGCATCTTTCCATCCAATTCATCAAGAAGATTTAAAGTTCCGTACTTGGAATGAAGTATTAAAGCCAGATTCAAAGGCTGTTGTCTTAGCGATGATGGATACGAGTGGATCGATGGGAATGTGGGAGAAGTATATGGCACGTAGCTTCTTTTTCTGGATGACAAGATTTTTACGCACAAAGTATGAAACAGTTGATATTGAATTTATTGCTCATCATACAGAAGCGAAAGTCGTTACAGAAGAAGAATTCTTTTCAAAAGGAGAAAGTGGTGGAACAATCTGCTCCTCCGTATACAAAAAAGCACTCGAGCTAATCGATAATAAATATTCACCAGACCGCTATAATATTTATCCATTCCATTTTTCAGATGGTGATAATTTAACATCAGATAATGCTAGATGTGTAAAGCTTGTGGAAGAATTAATGAAGAAATGTAATATGTTTGGATATGGGGAAGTGAACCAGTATAATCGCCACAGTACACTCATGTCAGCCTATAAAAATATTAAAGATGAAAACTTTAGATACTATATTTTAAAGCAAAAAGCAGACGTATTTCATGCGATGAAAAGCTTTTTTAGAGAAGAATCAGGTGAGAAAATGGCATAACCTCTTTCAAAGAGGTTCTTTTTTTGTAAACTTTTTATTTTTTTAGTTGACAACGATAATGAAAATCATTATCATTTATTCGAGAAATGATTACATTTCGAATTATATATTTCAGAGGAGATGTAAAGTTGAAACAAAATAAAAGAAAACGTATAAATGCAATGATTATAGTGGCGACGTTATCACTTCCGTTTGCTGTTTATTCAACACCTGCTTTAGCGGCAGTAGCAATTGAGACGAATAAAACGGGACAAGGTTTAGAAGATGGTACATATGACGCTGTTATAAAAGCGTATAAAGATAAAACCAATGAAGAGTCTATGGCAGCTGTTTATATAAAGGATCCGAAATTAACAATTGAGAATGGAAAGAAAATTGTAACAGCAACATTAAGTGATAGTGATTTCTTTCAATACTTGAAAACAGAGGATATTCATACTCCAGGTGTGTTTCATGATGTGAAAGTAATATCAGAAGATAAAAAGAAAAATGGAACGAAAGTGATTCAGTTTGAAGTAGGGGAATTAGGAAAAAGGTATAATATGCGAATGCATATTTATATTCCAACAAT
This sequence comes from Bacillus sp. ME78, assembly GCF_903970865.1. Classification (NCBI taxonomy): domain Bacteria; kingdom Bacillati; phylum Bacillota; class Bacilli; order Caryophanales; family Bacillaceae; genus Bacillus; species Bacillus sp. ME78. Next base: position 2,157 of record NZ_CAJCKK010000049.1, on the reverse strand, counting down.
GGCCTATGATAATAAGTACCAAGTACAGTTTGAAGTAAATACATTGAATTTAGAGAACAATGTTCCAGAAAAACAAAAGGAAAATAAAGAGGAGCAACAAGATGAAAACGGAAATGTAATATTAGATAAGCAATTACAAAAATATATTAATAAATATAACTTAAATAGAGATAATGTAGATGCGCCAATCACAAAGAAAGATTTATTACAAATTAAAACATTATCCATTTATTCAGGCAAAGGAATAACTGAAATAACTGGTTTAGAGTATATGACAAACTTAGAGAAGTTGACGTTACGAGAGTCTAATGTAAAAGACATATCAGCCATCTCGAAATTGAGAGGTTTGAAGTACGTTGATTTAACGTCTAATTCAATTGAAAGTATTCACCCAATTGAGCAGTTAGAGAATATTAATATGCTTTTTTTAAGAGATAATAAAATTTCTGATCTTACACCATTAAGTAAAATGAAAAAAATTAAAACATTAGATTTAATCGGTAATAACATTAAAGATATCCAGCCATTATTTACATTATCAACTATGAAACAATTATACTTAGCAAATAATCAAATCAGTGATCTTACGGGAATTGATCGATTAAATAATGTGGAACTATTATGGATAGGGAACAATAAAATTAATAATGTTGAATCTATTAGTAAAATGAGTAATCTTATTGAACTAGAAATTTCTGATAGTGAAATAAAAGATATATCATCACTATCTCAATTAGGAAATTTACAAGTGCTGAATTTAGAAGAGAATTATATCTCTGATATATCGCCGTTGAGCACTTTAACAAATTTACATGAGATAAATCTTGGAGCAAATGAAATTTTTGACGTAAGGCCTGTTGAGGAATTAGGTAAGCGAATTTCAATTGACATTCAAAGACAAAAAATCTTTTTAAATGAAGCAAGTGTAGATGAAGAAATAAAAATCCCAGTATACAACCTTAAAGGAGAGCCACTTCAAAATATTAATCTACAAAGTGAGGGGGCTACTCTGAATAACGGATTTATAAAATGGAATAGTCCTGGAGAAAAAATATATGAATTTAAACTAGATACTAATTCTACTGAAAGTAAAATAAGATTTAATGGCACGGTTATACAGAATATAGTTGAAAAACAAAAAGAAAGTCAAAATGTAATTCTCGATAAAACTTTACAACAACATATTAATAAAGAGAATTTAGGTAGAGAGAATGTAAACGCTCCTATCACAAAAGAAGATTTATTGCAGATTAAAAAATTAGAGATACTTAAAGAAAAAGGAAATGAGATAAAAGATATAACAGGTTTAGAATACATGACGAACTTAGAAAAACTCACTTTAGAAGGAGTAGGCCTGAAAAATATTGAGTTTATCTCAAACTTGAAACAATTGAATAATGTGAATGTATCTCATAATCAAATTGAAGATATAACACCACTATCTTCATTGGAAAATTTACAGTGGTTAAATCTTGCGGACAATCATATTAAAGATGTAACGGTTATTGGTTCCATGCTAAACTTATTTAGCTTAAATTTAGCTGGAAATGAGATTCGTGATGTAAGGCCGTTAATACAATTAGGTCAGTGGTTTACAATTGACGTGGGAAGACAAAATATCATTTTAAATGATGCAAAAATAAACGAAGAAATTCAAGTTCCTGTATATGATTTAGAAGGAGAAAGTATTGAAAATATTCAATTGGCAAGTGAGGGAGGGACGTTTAATAACGGAGTAATAAAATGGAGTACCCTAGGTGAAAAGGTGTATCAATTTGATTTAGATTCTGATGAAATTAGTATAAGATTTAACGGAACAGTTATACAGAATATAGTGGGAAAAGAAGATGAGCAAGAGCCAACAAAAGAAGTTGAAGAGGTAAAAGAAGAAGTAAAAGAACCAACGAAAGAAGTTGAAGAAACAAAAGAAGAAGTAAAAGGACCAACGAAAGAAGTTGAAGAAACAAAAGAAGAAGTAAAAGAACCAACGAAAGAAGTTGAAGAAGCAAAAGAAGAAGTAAAAGAGCCGACAAAAGAAATTGAAGAAGCGAAAGAAGAAATAAAAGAGCCAATAAAAGAGGTTGAAGAAGCAAAAGAAGAAGTAAAAGAATCAACGAAAGAAATTGAAGAAGCGAAAGAAGAAATAAAAGAGCCAAT
>NZ_CAJCKK010000048.1:0-20611 GCF_903970865.1 Bacillus sp. ME78 | reverse complement strand
AGAAGAAGGGATTCGAACCCTCGCACCGCGTTCGCGATCTACTCCCTTAGCAGGGGAGCCCCTTGAGCCACTTGGGTACTTCTCTGTATGGCTCCGCAGGTAGGACTCGAACCTACGACCGATCGGTTAACAGCCGATAGCTCTACCACTGAGCTACTGCGGAATAATGAAGACAATTTGTATCTTATAAAAATTCTTTCTGTAAGTCAAGAAGTTTTTAACAACATCTTGTTCAAACGTGACATGTTTATAATATACTGGATTGTGTTTTTACTGTCAAGATGTTTTCGATATCGGTTTGAGTTTCCCTTTACACTTTCCGCAGACATATCTTTTTGTATTTATTTGACGCCTTCTTACATATTGAAGTAAACACTCCATACATTCATACTTATAAATCTTTTTTTCCTTCTCTTCATTAATCATTCGTTTACAAAAACGAGGTGCATCAACTTTCTTTAACAACTCACGAAAATCTCTGTCCCTGTGCTTATACCCTCTTCCTGTAATATGCAAGTGATAATGACACAGTTCATGTTTGATGATTCCGATTAACTCCTCCTTACCATACATTTCGTAATATCGATAATTCAGTTCAACATTGTGACTCTTCAACAAATAACGCCCACCAGTTGTACGCAACCTACTATTGAACGTTGCTTTATGTAAAAACGGCATTCCGAAGTATTGTAGCGATACTTCTTCCACTAGCCGTTGAATTTCTCCCTCGCCCATTCTCATTCCTCCTAAACAAAAAAATATTTTTACACTTTTCACGCTTCTTATACATATATTAAATAGTACATATACCCATCCTCATTCAAGACGCGTGGTTTCTAAAAACACAACATGAATAGAAATCCACTCACCAACCTCTCATCAATAGCACTTTAGATTTTTGAGAGTAGGATTAAACAAGGAGGGATTCCTATGCCTACGTGGCTAAAAAAACAGATGCAACGTGCATATTTCGAAAAAAACCGGTATCAAATTAAATTGCTAAATGAATGCTGGTTTTATTATAGCAAAATACATCAAAACTCATAATCCATTACACTTTTTATTCTATAAAAAAAGAGCAGTTTCATCTGCTCTCTTCTCTTACTATTCAATCGGCAACATAGATAGTGCAACGCGTCCTTTTTTTGTATCAATATCATCTACCCATACTTTTACAATTTGTCCTACTGATACAACATCTAACGGATGCTTTACAAACTGTTTACTAAGCTTAGAAATATGCACTAAACCATCTTGCTTTACGCCTACATCAACAAAAGCACCAAAATCAACAACATTACGCACTGTTCCTTCTAGTTCCATACCACGTTTTAAATCTTCTAATTTCAAAATCCCTTTTTTCAGAAGTGGTTTAGGCAACTCATCCCTCATATCTCGTTCTGGGCTAATGAGCGCATCTATAATATCAACTAACGTCGGCTCCCCAACCCCCGTTTCTTGAGACAACTTAGAAATCTCTACTTCTTCCAATCTCTTTTGTAATTGCGGTTGTCCTACGTCATCTATCGATAACCCTAAACTCTTCAATAACAATTCAACATTTTTATATTGTTCGGGATGAATACCTGTTCGATCTAATGGATTCGCTCCTTCTAATATACGCAAGAAACCTATACATTGTTCGTACGTCTTTGCACCTAAACGTGGGATTTTCTTTAATTCCGTGCGCTTTGTGAATTTCCCACCCTCTTCTCTCTTTGCCACAATATTTTTCGCAACAGTTTTCGATAAACCTGAAACATATTGTAACAATGCAACCGAAGCCGTATTTACATTAACCCCAACTTGGTTAACAGCTGTCTCTACTACAAATGTTAATGACTCATTCAATCTCTTTTGAGATACATCATGTTGGTATTGTCCAACCCCAACTGATTTAGGATCAATTTTCACAAGTTCAGCCAGTGGATCTTGCAGACGTCTTCCAATAGAAACGGCACTTCTCTCTTCAACTTGTAAATTCGGGAATTCTTCACGAGCTAAATCAGAAGCTGAATATACACTAGCACCCGCTTCATTTACAATAATATAAAAGACTTCCTGTTTCACACTTTGTAATACATCTACTATAAATTCCTCTGTTTCTCTAGATGCTGTCCCATTACCAATTGCAATCATTTCAACTTGATATTTATCTATAATAGAAAGAACTTTCGTTTTTGCGTCATCATATTTACGAACAGGCGGATGCGGATAAATAACATCAATATGTAGTACTTTCCCCGTATCATCTACTACAGATAATTTACAACCAGTTCTATATGCCGGGTCTACCGCTAGCACGACTTTCCCTTTCATCGGAGGTTGTAATAATAAGTTACGTAAGTTCTCAGAGAAAATATGTATCGCTTGTTCTTCAGCTGTTTCTGTTAATTCTTTACGAATTTCTCTTTCGATTGAAGATTGAATTAATCGTTTATAACCATCTTCAATCGCTAATTGTACATACTGCGCACTTTTAGAATCGTTATCACGAATTACTTTCTTATATAAGAAATTTAATATCTCATCTACTGGTGGGACAACAGAAACTCTCAATATATCTTCTTTCTCACCGCGATTCATTGCTAATACACGATGTGGTACTACTTTTTGCAATGGTTCTTCATAACTGTAATACATTTCATATATATTCTTTTCATCTTTTTCTTCACCTTTTACAGACGAAGACATAATACCTTTTCTAAAAGTAATATTTCGAATCCAACTACGATACGTAGCTTCATCTGAAATCATTTCTGCAATAATGTCTTGTGCACCTTGTAAAGCTTCTTCTGCAGATTGCACTTCTTTCTCTGCATTAATAAATTCCACTGCCTTTTTAGCCGGATCTTCTTTCTTATATAACAACAACCATTCAGCTAACGGTTCTAACCCTTTTTCTTTTGCAATCGTAGCTTTCGTTCTTCTTTTCTCTTTATATGGACGATACAAATCTTCTACTTCCTGCAACTTTGTAGCTTTAACAATTTGCTGTCTCAGCTCTCCTGTCAGTTTTCCCTTCTCATCAATAAGACGAATAACTTCTTCCTTCCTATCTTCAAGTTGCATCATATATTGCCATCTCTCTAAAATCGCACGAATTTGCACCTCATCTAAAGAGCCTGTCCATTCTTTTCGGTAACGAGCAATAAATGGAACTGTATTACCTTCTTCTGTTAATTGAATAACATGACGAACTTGCTTTTCGCTAAAGCCTAATTCTTTCACTAACATTTTCATTAACGCTTGTCGATTATCTACCATTTCCATATACAACCGTAACCTCCTCTATAATAAAAAAAAGTTGCCCTTTAAAGAGAGCAACTTAAACTGCCGATTTAAAAATCTATTAGTCCTAAACTAATTTGTAACGCTTCATCTACACGACTCATCATCACTTCATCTAAATGAGTGATTTTGTCCGTTAAGCGTTGCTTATCGATTGTTCGAATCTGCTCAAGTAAAATAACAGAATCTCTCTCAAAACCATACTTTTTCGCATCAATTTCCACATGAGTGGGTAATTTCGCTTTTTGAATCTGTGCAGTAATAGCCGCTACAATCACCGTTGGACTAAAACGATTTCCGATGTCATTTTGAATGACAAGAACCGGACGAACGCCTCCTTGCTCAGAACCAACAACTGGGGAAAGGTCTGCAAAATACACGTCGCCGCGTTTTACAATCAAAATATTACCCCCCGCTAACTAAGCGTTCTACTGTATGAGCTGCTTCATACTCCGCTAAGAAAGCTTCAGATGCAATACCAAGATTAATTTTTCCCATTTCAATATACCCACGTCGCATTGATTCATGTTGGTAGCGTTTCTTCGTCTTATGTTGACGCAATAACAATTGTGTTGCCTGGCAAATTAGTTCATGGCGATTCTTATTCTCTTGTTTTCCAATTCCGTCCAATTCCGTTACCATTTGCTTTGGCAACCGAACCACGATTTCAGTAGTTACACTTGATTCGGACACAAAAATACACCTCCACCGTCAACTACACACCCAAATATATATATGACACCTATTGTAATAATACCATTGTATGGAGCCTGTTGCAAAGACTTCCTTATTCCTTGCTTATGTTTTCCAATTCATAAACAAAACATTCATCTTCTTAAATTTTTTATCTCATAACTAACTAAAAACAATAGAACTCCTCTTCAAAACTTACGTGTAACTTATATAAAAAATGATTATAAGTAAAAAGCTTCTCATCAAAAAGAGCTTATTATCCAGCAATGAACAGTCACTCCAATGACAAGAAGCAATCATACTACCTTCTATATATTGTTCAAGTAATTAATTATCTCTACAACCTTACCATTCCGTATAAATATTCTTGGCACACGGAAACTGATCGTTGCAATAATTTCATAATTAATAGTCCCTGAATATTCCGCAACCTCTGTAGCGCTAATATACTCATCTCCCTGCCTTCCAATAAGCGTAACTTTCGTACCAAGCGGCACTTCACAAGGAAGATGAATCATGAACTGATCCATTGTTACTCGCCCTACAATCGGTACCCTTTTACCATTTATAAGCACTTCAAATCCTTGTAATCTTCTAAGCCATCCATCTGCATAACCAATCGCTACAGTCGCGATCCATTCTTCAGTTTTCGTTCGATAAGTGACGTTATAACTAATTCCATCACCTTTAATCACCTGTTTAATATGAGCTACTTTCGTATGCAGTGATAGCGCCGGTTCTAATTCAAATGGTAAAAAAGGACGTATTTCTACAGAAGGAGATAATCCATACATTGCAATCCCAATTCGCACTGCATTAAATGTAATCCCTTGAAAACGTAACGTGGCAGCACTATTAGCTGTATGGACAAACTTAGGATCCACTCCGAATTCTTTCAACCAACTTAACTGCTCTAAGAACGTGTTATATTGCTTATCAAAATACGAAGTCTCAACCTCATCTGCCGTTGCAAAATGCGTGTATACTCCTTCTAACTCTAAAAACGGTGCACCTTCTAAACTCTTTAAAAATGCTTTCAGTTCTTTTCTTTCACGTATTCCAATTCTCCCCATACCACTATCAAAGTTAATATGGAATTTCATTACAGATGAACCATCCCAAAGTTTAATTGCTTCGTCCACCCATTCTTTTTGAAAAACAGTTAGCGCTACATCATTTTCAGCAGCTACATTTACATCACGCGGCGGCGAGGGACCTAACACTAAAATCGGCACAGTAATACCAGCCCTCCGAAGCACTAAAGCTTCATCTAAAAAAGCAACTGCTAACCTTGTTGCACCCGCTTCTAATGCCGTTTTAGCCACCGGTACATAATCGTGCCCATATGCATTTGCTTTAACTACAGCAAAAATCTCTACATCACTTGGGATGAACTCTTTAATATGCGTAACGTTGTTATAAATGGCATCTAAATCCACTTCCACCCAAGTGTCACGGTAAAATGGTGCTTCTTCCATAAATACACTTCCTTATACACGATATGCGAAGCTTATTCTTTTATATGCTTCTTTTATGAAATCCACCTTCAAACTAAGAAAAGACGTGGTGCACATATATCACCACGTCTAAGAAGTTTACTTCACCTGCTTCGCTGTAACTGAACGAGCAACCATTAGTAGCTCCTTCGGCTCTAAACCTTTAGACACGAGCATATATTCTACTCCGTTATGCGACCACGTTACAGAGTCTTTCGTCAATGCACCAATCGTAAACCCAAGATCAACTGGTTCTCCACTTACACTTACCGCTGATGAAGCCTCTGCAACTTTTGCCTTTTCTTGTATTAAAGTAAAGGATTTCTTATTTCCAGTGTATGTGAGTATCGCACGCTTGCCACTGTCTGTCTTCAACTCTTTTTCATCTTGCAGAGTCATACCTTGCGGTGTATCAAGTGGATACAAAATAGCAAACGGTTTGTCTTCTTTCGCTGTTGTTTGAACATCTACCTGCGCTCTAGACATATTTTGTTTCGTATCAAATGCACCTTTATCAAATTTCGCATCGAATTTCACCTTCGAGAAATCTACTTTTACAAGAACATTTTGATCATTATCCATTAACTTCACTGAAACTGGAGTCAAATCGCTCTTCTTCAGCGTAATCTCTTGTTTCGGCAACATATTTTGATGTTGATAGTTTGTTTTTGTTTTAAAAATATAATACTTATCTGTTTTCTCGAAAGTAAGGTTTTTCTTATCCTGCAAAATATCTCTTACAAGTGATTCATATAAATAAGCCTGGCTGCTATTTTGCGGCCAATCACTTTGAAAACGGAAGCTCTTATTAAGTGCTGGCGTTAATACAAATACACCTTCTTCATTTCTTAAAATGATTTGGCTCTGATCTTTTTTTGCATTCTTTAAATTCACACGATAAAAAGACGGTTCCTTATGCCAAATCTCTACATTATACTCCTGAGGCTCATTTCCTGTTTTAATAGATAATTTCGCTTCAGCTTGATAACTTTTCATCCCTTTTACTTTCGCCTCTAAATCTCTCACGACATCATCTTGTTTCTTTTCCACACAACCCGCCAACACAAAAACGGTCAACAAACCGACAAGAACTAAAAACAGACGCCTTTTCATCACTTCAGCCCCTTTGCCCCTATAAATGAATGGAAGATGTACCTTCCTTATCGCTACCTCAAATATATGAGACAAAGATATAAAATATGCAGACTAGCGTGACGAGCTTTCTAAAACAACTTGAGCAACAGCAAATTCCTTACTATGACTAATTGATAAATGAACAACATACTCTGTACTTGTAATCAGCATCGGCTTACCTCTTTCATCATTTTTCACTTCAATATCTAAAAAGCTCACTTCTTTCCCGATACCAGTACCTACAGCTTTTGAATACGCCTCTTTCGCTGCAAACCTTCCAGCTACAAACTCTGTAAGACGACTTCCTTTCAGCTCCATAGCAACATTACGTTCATTTTCTGTTAAAATACGTTCCATAAATTTAAGCTTTCCATCTAGCATTTTTTCAATACGATTTAATTCAATAATATCGATTCCAATCCCTATAATCATTTCAAAATCCCCTTCTTCTATTTAACTTTCTTCTTTCATATTGATAAGAATAACAGAGAATCTTTCTGATGCAAAAGGGGTGATAGTAACCGTATGCTAATAAGATCTACTCAGATTTCTTTACAACCGACTATTCTCACCTTACTTTTTATTCACTTAGTCATGATGATATTAGGCGACTTTTTCCTCTTCCCACTGGCAGCCTCTAATGAATATATCGCTAAAGGAGAATGGTGGCGTGTCATAACTTCCCTTCTGGTACACGTAGACTTACAACATTTTCTTTCTAATAGTATTTTTTTGTTTGCACTTGGTTCTTCTATCGAAAAGCAACTCGGACACTTTTCTTTTTTTATTCTATTTTTTCTTTCTGGAATTTCCGGAAATATTTCTTCTTATATTATTATGCCTCCTGAATATATTCACGCAGGTGCATCAGGTGGTATTTTCGGACTATTAGGCGCACAATTATTTTTATTGTACAATCGATACCGCTCTTCAAAACCAAAAGAAATTGCCATTTTCTCAATTGTGATACTTCTATTACTGCTATTTACTTTCTTTAATCCTTCCGCCAATCCGATCAGTCATTTAACAGGTTTAATAACCGGCGGCATTTTAACTCCTTTTTTAACAAAAAAAAACGATGGTGCAAAGCTTATTTAATATAAAAGCTTGCACCATCGATAATTTCTACATCTACCTGTTCGTTTAAATCCCTCATTAATTGAAATAAAGACTCATCCTTCATCTTCGCCTCAATCATACAATCAATTTGCGGAACACTTCCCTTTATCCTTCTTAAAAAAGATAAAAATGCGTCTACATTAATATAATCTGCATGAGCTCTTGGATCTTTTCCCTCTCTAGGGCTAGAGATATGCATTTTAACCGGTAACAAAGATGTTTCCCACGTATGAACAACACGTGCCCAATCTTCATACCAATCTTCTTGCTCATTATTCATCATATGGTGATGCAAATCAAACACGACGGGAATATCTAATTTTTCTCCTAAATATAATGTTTCCTCTAACGTAAAAGTTGTATCATCATTTTCTAATATAATCATTTCTTGAATACCCCTTGGGACATTAGACCAATTCTCTATAAAACGCTCTAATGCAAGTTCTTTATCTTTATACCCTCCTCCAACATGTAGTACACATCGTTGCTTATGTTCAATCCCCATGCCTTTTAATAATTTTTTGTGCATCTGCAATGTCTTTACAGATTGTTTAAAAACACTCTCCTCAGGTGAATTTAGTACAACAAAATGATCTGGATGGAAATCAATTCGCATATTCATATGAATTGCATATTCACCTAATTCTTTCAATTTTTCTTTTAAAGGACGAATATAGTTCCACTCTAGCAATTCCTCATGATTCGCTAAAGGAATGAGCTTAGAACTAAGCCGAAAGAAAGATATGTCATGTCCCTTATTATGCTTTAATAAACGTAAACAATTTTCCAAATTGGAATTAGCAATTCTTTCAAGTTTACGAATTGCAGCATCACGATCATCTATTTTCTGAAACTGTGCGTACGTCATCGTTTGAGATGGGGATGCATTCTTCAAATGCACACTCATCGCAACGTAACCAAGCCTTACAAGCATATAACAGCCCCTTTTCTATCATAACTACTATGTAGTATGCACAATTACAGAAATAAAAAAAAGAGAATGCCAACAAAGGGCATTCTCTTTTTTATTAAGCTTGTGGACGGCTATGATGTTTTCTTTCGCCGCGTCCATTTGAAGATCCTGGGCGACCTTGACCTTCACCTCTACGACCACGACTACCACCATCACGATTACGATCACGGTTTCCATCACGATTGCGATCACGGTTTCCGTCACGATTACGTCCATCACGGTTACGACCATCGCCACCGCCACGTCCGTCACGACTACGATTACGGTTACCATCACGGTATCCGCCTCCGTTACCGCCACGTTTTTTAGAACCGCCACCTCTTGAAACAACTGGTGGTTCTGATGTTAAAGCGATCGGAGTTGTATCCGGCTCTTTAGTCATCATTTTTAAAGCAGCAGCTACTACTGTTACAGAGTCATTCTCTTCTAACATTTCTTCTGCAATACGCTTGTAGTATGATAAGTTCTCATTTTGGATTGTGCTTTGAAGTTTTTCAGCGATTAAACGTTGTTGACCTTCTAATGCCTCATCAAGTGTCGGTGCTTCCATACGATCAACTTTACGCTTTGTTGTACGCTCGATATTTTTTAATTGTCCTGATTCACGTGGTGTTACAAATAACATTGCAATACCTTTTTTACCTGCACGGCCAGTACGACCGATACGGTGAACGTATGATTCTGGATCTTGTGGGATATCGAAGTTGTATACGTGTGTTACGCCTGAAATATCAAGACCACGTGCAGCAACATCTGTTGCAACAAGAACTTCAATAGCACCTTCTTTAAATTTACGTAATACAGACATACGTTTCGCCTGTGTTAAGTCACCATGAATACCTTCTGCTGCATAACCACGTAAGTTTAATGCTTCTGATAATTCATCAACACGACGCTTTGTACGACCGAATACGATCGCAAGCTCTGGAGATTGAATATCTAGTAAGCGTGTTAACACGTCAAACTTTTTCTTTTCTTGCACTTCTAAATAGAACTGCTGAATGTTTGGCATTGTTACTTCTTTTGCTTTTACTTTAATGTGTTGAGGCTCAGTCATGAAACGCTCAGCAATACGACGGATTGGATCTGGCATTGTCGCTGAGAATAATAATGTTTGATGTGTTTCTGGCACATCTGTTAAAATCGCTTCAATATCTTCAATGAAGCCCATGTTTAACATTTCATCCGCTTCATCAAGAACAACAGTCTCTACGTTTTGTAAGCGAAGTGTTTTACGGTTAATATGATCTAAAATACGACCCGGCGTACCAACAATAATGTGTGGGTGTTTTTTTAGAGCACGAATTTGGCGGTTAATATCTTGACCACCATAAATTGGTAGAATACGAACACGTTTATGTTTACCAATTTTGTATAGCTCTTCTCCAACTTGAATTGCTAATTCACGCGTTGGCGCGATAACAATACCTTGAACTGCTTCTTTATTTGTATCCACTTTATCTAATAGTGGTAATCCGAATGCTGCTGTTTTCCCTGTACCTGTTTGCGCTTGCCCAATAATATCCTTACCTTGCAATGCATGTGGAATTGTTTCAGCTTGAATCGGCGTAGCCTCTTCAAAGCCCATACTTTCAACCGATTGCAGTAAAGACTCACTTAATCCTAATTCTCGAAATGTTGTCAATGTTACTTCTCCTTTTCTATCCTATACTTATCATTTAAAAAAAGGCGTTTTCCGAATTTGCGGAAAAGCCCTTTTCCTGAATGCTCACGTATATAACCGGGCGTATATTCTTCACGAAAATACTTCTAAACGTTATTACACTTTATCAATTATAAGTTTTGTATGTGTAAAAAGCAAACCCAACTGTTACCTTATTTTATATTCAGGGCCTTTTTCTTTACTTTTATTTTTTTATCATTTACTGTAAGCGCTTATTATAAGTTTCTTCTATTTTCGTGACTATCATCCCTATTTATATACACCAATTATTTCAACATCGTAATTACTTCTTCTAATTTCATACCGCGAGATGCTTTTATTAATACAACATCTTTCGCATCGACTACTGCTTGTAAATCTCTTACTAACTCTTCTTTATTATCATACGCCTTTACACGTTCATTAGGGAAATTAATTTTCGCTCCTTCAGCAATTTGAGCTCCTAATCTACCGTATGTGAATACATGTGAGATTTTTGCTGGATCGATTAATTTACCTACCTCATAATGGAACTGCACTTCTTGATTTCCAAGTTCTAACATATCACCAAGCACAACGATTTTTTTAGTAAATCCATCTAAACCATTCATTAAATGGAATGCTGCCTCCATAGCCGTCGGACTTGCATTATAAGCATCGTTGATAATTGTTAATCCACTATCCGTTTTTACAATCTCCATACGCATGCCCGTCATTTGAAGTGTTACTAAACCTTGTTTCATTTCTTCCCACGTCACACCAAAATGTGTCGCAATTGCCATTGAAGCAAGTGTATTGTACACATTATGTTTTCCTAACACCGGTAGGTAGAATGAAATATTTTCATCTCTATTCATTTTAAAATGTGTCCCAGTTGCCTGTAATGTTACAGTTGTTGGATAGTAATCGTTGGCTCTTGCATCACCAAACGTAACTGTTTCCGCTGCTAAATTCATTTCAGGAACACGATTCGTTAATAACGGCTCATCTCCATTATATACGAACACACCACCTTCTTGTAACCCTGTAACAATTTCTAATTTCGCTTCAGCAATGGCCTCACGAGATCCTAAATCCATTAAATGTGCTTCACCAATATTCGTAATGATAGCTGCATTAGGACGAGCTAACTTAGATAAAAATTCAATCTCTCCTCGGCTTGACATACCCATTTCTAATACAGCTACTTCTGTATTTTCTTCTAAGTTTAAAATAGTGAGAGGTAACCCAATATGGTTATTGAAATTCCCTTCTGTTTTTTGAACTTTGAACTTAGTCGCGAGAATACTTGTCACAATATCTTTCGTGGATGTTTTACCGTTACTACCTGTCACACCAACAACTTTAACATCCAATTGATCGCGATAGTTTTTCGCTAACATTTGCAGTGCAGATAGCGTATCTTCTACAAAAATAACCGGAAGATTCTCGGGTGGATTTGCTACATCTTTCATCCACAATGTAGCTACAGCTCCATTTTCAACTGCTTTATCTACAAAAGCATGTCCATCGAAACGCTCCCCTTGAATCGGAACATATAAGTTTCCTTTTTCAATTTTTCTCGTATCAATAGACACGCCTTGAATAATAGTTCCCTCATATTGCTCTGCTAATCCAGTACCATTTACCATCTGTTCTACTTGCTTTAACATTCGCTTTATCATATAGAAACGCTCCTTATCCTTACATAGAGGAAGCACTATTCCTACGAATAGTGCTTCCTCCTTTTTTTGTTAGATTGTATATTTAATTTTTTGTTTTTCTTCGTGACGTTCAATCGCTAAACGAATTAACTCTTCGATTAACTCTGGATACGGTAACCCAGTATGTTGCCATAATAGAGGGAACATACTAAACGGTGTAAATCCTGGCATAGTGTTTACTTCGTTAATATACACTTCTCCGTCTTTCGTTAAGAAGAAATCAGCTCGCGTTAAGCCTGCACCATCTAATGATTGGAACGCAATAATTGCATCACGCTTAATCACATCAGATTCTTCTTCTGTCATTTCAGCTGGAATAATTAACGCCGTATCACCATCGATATATTTCGACTTATAATCATAGAAGTCCTTTTTCGGAACGATTTCACCTACAACTGAACATTTCGGCTCATCATTACCTAGTACCCCAACTTCTACTTCACGACCTACAATATTTTCTTCTACAATAATTTTGCGATCAAATTGGAATGCCTCTACAAATGCATTCTCAAGTTCTTCACGATTTTTACACTTATTAATACCAACACTTGAACCAAGGTTTGCTGGTTTTACGAAACAAGGATATCCTAATTTATCTTCTACTTTAGAATAAGCTTCCTGACGATCTTTTTCCCATGCACTGCGAATGAAAGACGCATATTTTGCTTGTTTTAAACCAGCCTCTGCAAAGATGTTTTTCATAACAACTTTATCCATACCAGCAGATGATGCTAGAACACCATTTCCTACATAAGGAATATTCATCAATTCTAATAATCCTTGAACCGTTCCATCTTCACCGTTTGGTCCATGTAGTAATGGGAAAATAACGTCAATAGCGTTTTCCTCAGAAGCTGCAGATGGAATAATCTCTGTACTTAATGATAACGGAGAAATCGCATTTTCTGCACTACTCATTTTTAAAGCTTCAACATCTGTTACTTCACCTTCAATACGCTCACCACGTACCCATTGACCTTGTTCTGTAATATAAATTGGATGAATCTCGAATTTATCTTGATTTAACGCTTTAATAGCAGCAAGAGCCGTCTGTAACGAAACTTGATGCTCAGCTGATTTTCCACCATATAATAAACCTAATTTAATTTTTGTCACTGAAATCACCCTAACCAATTGTTTTCATTTTTCTATTTTAGCACTTTTTATAAAAATAGGTAGTTCCTATTTGAAATAAAATGTAACTTCCACAAATAATTAAATGACACTACTTATTGGTTTTCTACACTTTTTCTATTCCACTACTATACAAAGGTGAATTTTAAAATGAAATGGTAATCCTATCTAGTTATGTACCTAAAATATGTAGAAATCCCCTTTTTTGTGTATGTCACCTATTTACTAAGAAGATTGTTTGGTTAGTGTATCTTTTTGCCTTTGCTCAACAAGGCGATCTAAAGAAATATATACAATACCTGCAACTACACATCCTACAGCTAAAATTGTAAATAGCAAGTGGCCAAGTAATCGATCTAATAAAAAGCCTCCCAAAAGTGGACCAAATGCGCTTCCTGTAATCCACTGCAAACTTGCAGCGCCCATATAAGTCCCTCTCAAATGCTCAGGGGCCAAGTTTGCTACAAATGTCATCTGTACAGGCGACATAATCATCTCACCTAACGTATATATAGCATAAACGAACAGTAGTGTTATTAAAATAACTGTAGCATTTGTATTAAACTCTCCAAACCACTTGGGTAACCACCCTATAAAAAATAATCCAATCCCGAACAAACATGCACCATATAACATCGTCTTCCCGACTGGTTTATCCGTAGCCCATTTTGAAATTTGAAATTGGAATAAAACAACTAATAGTCCGTTTAACGCCATTAAATATGGATATGGATTATTCGCTCCAAAAATACGCTTCATTTCGTTATCAAAATGTAGTGGCAACATGCCTTCTATTTGAGAAAACCCCATCGAAATGATAATACCTGCTAATAAGTAAATCATTAATGCCTTATCTCGCATGACAATTTTCCAAACTGCCCCAGATTCCTTTTCTTTATGTTCTTCCTTATCTGCCCTCTTTGGCATCGTCTCTTGAATAAGAAGCAATACAAGTAACGCATAAAATAGCATTGTAGAAGAGGCAATAATAAACACAAGATTCTTTGACAACACAACTACTGATGCTCCCATTATCGGACCAATCGCAGCACCTATATTGTGACCCATTCGTAATAAACCATATGCCTCTGTTCTTTTTTCTGGTGCCGTTACATCTGCGACCATAGCTGATGCAGCTGGATGAAATAAAGAATTACTCAATCCTAAAAAAATAGATAAAATTGCATATGGAATAAATCCTTCTATAAATAGAAAACCGAGCATTAATAATGCATTACTTGCCATAGAAAATATCATAATCGGCTTTCTTCCATATATGTCAGCAATTCTCCCTCCTATAAGTGAACCAAAGCTTGCAGCAATTGGAGAAAGCGCCATAATAACCCCAACTTCCAACAACGAATCTACCTTATCTTTTAAATATAATGCAAAAAAAGGCATTAACATCATCATTGCAATTCCATTTAACGTCTCTCCAATAAATCGAATCCATACGTTACGGTCCATCTCCCTTAACTCACGCCACGTATTTTTCATCATTTCACTCCTTTAGTTAGCCAACAATTATCTTATAATAAGTTCAGAAAAATGTAAATTTTCAAATAAAAAAATCCATTCTAACAGAATTAGAATGGATTTTTTTCGCTTATAAATTCGCAACATCTTCTTCTTTTTTACTATTATTTAAAGCACTATGTTTTCGGCTATATAAGAAGTAAACCGCTATACCAATAACCATCCATATCCCAAAACTAATCCATGCTGTCCCCGATAATTGAAGCATTAAGTATAAACAAAAAATCACTGTTAACGCTGGTAAAAATGGTACAAGCGGAGCCTTAAATGCCCTTGGTAAGTCTGGATGGGTTCTTCTCATTACAATTACCGCAACAGCTACGAGTGCAAATGCTGACAATGTCCCCATGTTTACAAGATGTGCTAAAACATTTAAATCTATTAATCCTGAAATCAGTGCCGCAATAATTCCCGTTGTCCATGTATTTAAAAATGGCGTTTTAAATTTCGGATGAACTTTAGCAAGACGCTTCGGTAATAAACCATCTCGGCTCATCGCATAAGAAACACGAACTTGCCCATACATCATAACTAGCATTACTGTTGTAATCCCTGTAATTGCTCCTACTGAAATTACCCCCGCTAAGCCATCTTGTCCAATAAATTGCAGTGCAAAAGCAACTGGATCTGATATATTTAGCTGGCCGTATGGAACAATTCCTGTCAAAATAAGCGAAACAACGATATAAAGAACTGTACAAATTAATAACGATGCAATAATACCAATTGGTAAATCACGTTGCGGACGTTTCACTTCTTCTGCCGCTGTTGAAACTGCATCAAATCCTATAAATGCGAAGAATACTGTGGCCGCTCCAGCCATTACACCATCTAAACCAAATGGCATAAAAGGCGTCCAGTTTTCAGGTTTCACATAATTAAAACCAGCAAAAATAAAAATAAGAACAACTGCTATTTTAATAAATACCATAATGTTATTTACTCGTGCACTTTCACGAACACCTCTAGATAAAAGAACTGTCATCACTAAAATAATTAGAACTGCAGGTAGATCAATTATTCCACCCTTTCCTGTACCAGGAGCCGAGGAGAGAATAGTCGGAATGTGGATTCCAAACCCCTTTAATAAAGATTGAAAATATGCAGACCAACCGTTTGCTACAGCAGATGTAGCAAGTAAATATTCAAGCATTAAGTCCCAGCCAATTAAAAATGCGAATACTTCCCCCATCGTCGCGTATGTATACGTATACACACTGCCCGAGACAGGAACTGAAGAAGCAAATTCAGCATAACAAAATGCAGCAAAGGCACAAGCTAGCGCGGCAATCGCAAATGATAATATAATAGCTGGCCCAGAATGTTTCGCTGCCACAACACCCGTTAGAACAAAAATACCAGTTCCAACAATTGCTCCGATTCCAAGCATAGTTAAATCTAGCGCGCCCAATGTTCTCGCTAACGTTTTTTGCTTACTTTCTTGCATTAACTTTGCAATTGGCTTCTTTTGAAAAATTTGCTTCATCTTTCACTCCTCCAAGTTTTAAATTTTCTGAAAATTTTTAATTCGCTTTTTTATTTTACTCATTACGCTTTTCCTAGTCAATACTTTTGTCGAAACAAGTAGAAATTCTTCTGAATATGCACTATCCTTATCATTCTTTCTATATATCTTTCGACAACTCTTTTTGGTATTATTATACATGTCGATTCCACAAAAAAGGCATGCTCCCTTATTGAGAGCATGCCTTTTTTTACTTATTTCACAGTATATGAACCTTGTTCAATCCAGCTATACATATACTTTTCATCTTCTGTTTCATGTGCTTGTTTTACAATACGAAGCGGACGGAATGTGTCTATCATAACAGCTAATTCAAGTGTCTCTTTCTTCCCTATACTTGCCTCTGTTTTCCCCGGATGCGGCCCATGGGGAATTCCGCTCGGATGAAGTGTAATAGAACCTTCTTCCACACCTTTGCGACTCATAAAGTTTCCTTCTACATAGTAAAGAACTTCATCACTATTAACATTACTATGATAATATGGTGCCGGAATTGACTCTGGATGATAATCGTATAAACGTGGTACGAAAGAGCAAATAACAAAATTATGCCCTTCAAATGTTTGATGTACTGGCGGTGGCTGATGAATGCGCCCTGTAATTGGTTCAAAATCCTCTACATTAAATACCCACGGATATAAATAGCCATCCCATCCAACAACATCTAACGGGTGGTGTCCTAAAACATGTTTATGCATATAGCCTCTTGACTTTGTCATTACGACAAACTCGCCTTTTTCATCATAGGTCTCTAATTTTTCTGGACCACGAAGATCTCTTTCACAAAACGGACTATGCTCTAACAATTGTCCATATTCATTTCGATAACGACGCGGCGTTGTAATTTGGCTATTCGCCTCTACAACGAGAAACTTAGTCTCACCTTCATCTGGAATAACACGATAAATCGTTCCAATTGGGATCGTTACATAGTCGCCTTTTCTATAGTGTATCGTTCCAAACATCGTTTCAATTTTCCCTGTTCCATAATGAACAAATAACATTTCGTCGCCATCACCATTACGATAGAAATAATCCATTTTTTCTGTTGGGCTCACTACTCCAATTAACAAATCTTCATTTCCAAGTATGAAATTTCGTCCACTTATTGCATCACCACTTTTTTTATTTTCTTTCGTTCGGAAGTGGCGATGAGAAAGAGCAACATCCTCTTCATACTGCAACTGACAAGAATGCGATAATGCAGAATGACCTACTTCTGTTGGCATATAGTGATGATACAAAATAGACTGCGTACCAGAAAATCCTTTCGTTCCCATTACCTGTTCACGATAAAGCGATCCATCTTTTTTACGAAATTGTACATGTCGTTTATGAGGTAGTTCTCCCATGTGACGATAAAACATGCCCATCACCCGCTTCCTTTTCTTTTTTGATCGTATTACGTAGTGTACCTAAACCAGTAATCGACAGCTCTACAACATCTCCATCTTGTAGCCACTCTTCTGTACCAAGTTCTAAAATACAGCCTGTTCCTACTGTCCCAGAACCAATCACATCTCCTGGATATAACGTCACGTCCTCTGAAGCACGTTCAATCATTTCAGCAAATGTATAGTAAATATCTTGGACGTTTCCCTTTGATAATAGTTTTCCATTTACATGAGCAGTCATTTCTAAATCATATCGATCACCATTACGATAAACATCTAATTCCTCTTTCGTAACAAGATGTGCTCCTAACGAAGTTGCAAAGTCCTTTCCTTTCGCAGGACCGAGACCTACTTTCATTTCTGTTGCTTGTAAGTCTCTCGCACTCCAGTCGTTCATAATACAATAACCAAAAATATATTCCTCTGCTTGCTCACGAGAAATATTTCGCCCTTCTTTTCCTATTACGCAAGCAATCTCCAACTCGTAATCAAGCTTTTTAGACTTTTTCGGACCAATTACAAAATCACCGGAACCAATTACAGCACGATGATTAGTAAAATAAAAAACCGGAATATCATACCATTCAGGCACAACATCTAGTCCTCTTCGTCCACGAGCTGTTTTTACATGTTGTTCAAATGCGTAAAAATCTCGAATACTACTCGGATTAGGAAGAGCAGCTGTCAATTGTACTTCTTCTAAAGCATATATACCCTTATTTGGATTCTTAATATTCCGCACTACTTCTACATACTCATCCGTTTTCTCTAAAAAAGCCATTATAGAAGAAGGGATTTTCCCTTCACTAGCAAGATTCATATCTATTACTTTGTCACCTTCAAGCCATCCAGCCCGTATTTCTTTTGAAGGAAGACGAAATGTAACAAATTTCATCCTGATTCCTCCTTATAAAAATGAAATTTCCACCAGCAAAGGGACTTTTGCTGGTGGATATGAATCTTATAAGTTTCCGCGACGCTCTTGTTCTCTTTCAATTGATTCGAATAACGCTTTAAAGTTTCCTTCACCAAATCCACGAGAACCTTTACGTTGAATGATTTCAATAAATAAAGTCGGGCGATCTACAATTGGTTTCGTAAAGATTTGTAGTAAGTAACCTTCATCATCACGATCTACTAAGATCTTTAATTCTTTTAGCTTATCAATTTCTTCATCGATTTTTCCAACTCGTGCAGTTAACTCATCATAATAAGTATCCGGTGTATCTAAAAACTCCACCCCATTTGCACGAAGCGCTTCAACCGTTTTAACAATATCACTTGTTAATAAAGCAAGATGCTGTACACCAGCTCCATTATAGAATTCTAGATACTCTTGAATTTGTGACTTTCTCTTTCCGTCTGCTGGTTCGTTAATAGGAAACTTAATACGGCTTCCATTTGTCATAACTTTCGACATTAAAGCCGAATACTCTGTACTAATATCATCATCATCAAAATGAATCATTTGTTTAAAGCCCATGACATTCTCGTAATAACTAACCCACTCTTCCATTTTTTCAACATTACCAACTACATGATCGACAGCAATTAAGCCAGACTCTTCAAATGGAATATTAAACTCTACCTTTTCGAATCCTGGCATAAATGCCCCTTTATAATTTTTACGCTCTACAAGCGTATGAATTGTATCACCATACGTACCAATAACTGCTTTTTTCAATGTACCGTCCTCATCTGTTAATTCCTCTGGTGGAGCAATTGCGACGGCACCACGTTTCACTGCTTCTGAGTATGCTTTATCAACATCATCAACAAGTAGTGCCACATCCTTGACGCCATCACCATGAGTCTTTACAAACTCTGCAATACGATTTTCACTACTTAAAGCTCCAGACACAACAAAACGCATATTTTTTTGCACAAGAACATAAGATACCTTTTCACGGTTTCCAGTTTCTAATCCAGAGTAAGCCACAATTTTGAATCCGAATGCTCTCGCAAGATAATAACTCGATTGCTTTGCATTCCCTACGTAAAATTCCAAATGATCTACATCACGTACTGGAAAAAAGTCCTCCATTTGTGCAGCTAGCGTATCCATAGATTTTTGTTTCATAATATCTTCATCCCCCTGTAAATAGATTAAATGGTCCATACTTAAAACCAACCGAAAACGCTTCCAACATAAATAAATAGAAATTAGTTAGCAAGCTAACAAATTCTGACCTTTAAAATTTTCTATCTTTTCTGTCAAATTCCTCTTTTTTTCTTACATATAAAATTCGACTTTTTTCTCTTTGAAATAAAGTGAAACTTTAATCAGCCCTCACCAATCAGGCTTTTACTCAGTGGATTTTTGATTATTCGTTGAATCAAGTTGCAACCGCAGCGTCTAATTAGCCATGGATGCTAAATAATGAGGTAACTTTAATACTTGAAGGTATATAAGAAGAAAATAAAAAAGACTCCAACATATTTACTGCTTACTAATACGTTAGAGTCTTTATTTTTTTTGAATGGTTGTATTTATATATATCATACTAATACACTTGCAAGGAATAGAATAAATGATGTTAATATTACCGCTCCACCTAAGGATCCTAATAAATCCGTTTTTGTTACTTGAAACACTTGTTCACTGTTCATATCCCTCATTCTCCTTCCATTTTTGTTTGATTTAAAACTTCTATTATACTAATACGCTTGATAGAAATACGATTAATGCTGTTAATACTACCGCTCCACTTGCTGATCCTACGAAGTCACCTTTTGTTACTTGTAATACTTGCTCTTTCATATCTTTCATTCTCCCTTCTTTTTCTTTTGTTACAAAACTTCTATTATACTAATACGCTTGATAGAAATACGATTAATGCTGTTAATACTACTGCTCCACTTGCTGATCCTACGAAGTCACCTTTTGTTACTTGTAATACTTGCTCTTTCATATCTTTCATTCTCCCTTCTTTTTCTTTTGTTACAAAGT
>NZ_CAJCKK010000047.1:0-24036 GCF_903970865.1 Bacillus sp. ME78 | reverse complement strand
GGTGGGATGTATCGTTTCTTACATAAAAAATATCCGCATCAGATCCGTGCGGTTATCGAGGAATTAACAACTGCATTACCATGTACGGGGAATCCCCTATTCAAAATTTGCAAAATGCAAAAAGGGGTAAAACATACAAAACGATATACAACCTTATATATATCTATCCATTCGGACTTCTTATGCTCGAAAGAATCGGGAGAAGAACAACACAGGGATCCATTTACACCAAAAGCTACCTATGCTCGTAAAGCGAAATTTATCGAAGCAGTTCTACAAGAGATGAATGTCGGTGAACTGTCTGCAGACATGAATAAATTCATTCATGTCTTAAAGTATACCTGCCATCGTCAAATTCGTAGTGTGATTCGCGGACTACGTGACATGGTTGATCGCAAAGAAGGATACCCTACAAAACTCGTATATACATTGAAAAAACTATTACATCAAACATCTCAATATCAAATCCTTGAAACAGCAGCGAAAGAAGGTATCTACCCTCTTATTGCGCAACATATACCAAAAGAGAGAAATAGTGACCGAGAACAAGCTGTCTTTAATTTCGGTTTACATTATTCTATGTACTCTCTTCACAACATTAAGAAGATGTTTAAAAATGTACATGCACTACTGAAGCAGAAGTTTGCAGTACCAGTGACGGAAGAATCGTATCACCGTAATTATCTAAAATACCAGGAAGAAACGTTATTTAGAAAATATGCATACGATCAAGGTGTGAATCTCCATGCATATATCGCTTTAGAAATTGAAATGCGTGAAAAATTAAAAGCTCTTGGCCATAAAGAACGCACAATTCCAAGTGATGTACGTGAATGGTTTATCGAAGCAATTGATAAGCTACCGCAAGAGCAGCTGCGCGTGATTGAGCTACCAAAACAGTTTCGTTTACTAGAGTTTATGCGCACCTTTGAAAGCTTAGTACGTAGTGGTGTATCCATAACAACTCCAGATCAGGTACTAAACGCAATGGAAATAAAATAATAGTAATGAGCTCTCTATTTTGAAAAAATCAAAAGTAGAGGGCTATTCGTGTTTGTTTGATTAGTAATCTCTTCCTACTACTCTATTTATAAATAATAAATCGAAAGGACTTCATGTAAAATGGAGTCTTTTTTTATGCAATTCTATACAAATTTGATTCTATCAATATATAACTCTCCACATAACACTAGGGAGTATTCTTCTAATGTATTAAAACCTATCTCATAATATCTACAAAAAATCAAAAGGAAAATGATAAAAATAGTGAATATGAGGACAAACTTCATCGAATGTGAATATAATCTTTCTAAAATTATTGTAATTACTGGTATTGTTGTATCTATCTAATAAAAATCATCAATAATAATGTGAGTTATGTGTAAATACTGAGTAATGTTAACAAATAGCTGCCTAATCTGAATGAAATGTGGATAATTAGACGAGTAATACCATCTACATCACCAAAATAAGTAAAAATATATCTATTTACGGGGGTGAATATATATAATGTGGTTAGTATCAAATTCTTTTCGATTTCATGTAGAAATATAGTATTTTCTTTTTGCTTTTTTGTAGAATTGAAAGTCTTATAATCCTTGAATCTACGAAGACATTTTCTACTATTTATGATTTTTTATGTTCTAACATCAAATCTTTCTTTGTGAGAGTAAGTCTATTCCCTATTTTTAATAACCTATAAAAGTTTTATCTTTATTTCTTTTTAATATATAAGATATATATTTATAATAGATTTTTATATTATTAATGTTTTTGTTAATAATATCTCAAATATAATAGATAGAGGTTCACTTATTATTATAATTTATGCTCCTTTACAATTTAATTATAAAAAGACATTGAACAAAATAGTTCAATGTCTTCTCTACTTTTATAGATTTGTGTACTCAAAGTACAATTTTTCAGGTTTTCCATGTATGTTAATTTCATTTTGATATACAGAAACTAATTGCTGTGATATCTCAACGCGCTCTGTATAGGATAATGAAGCAACTGATTCTATTTTTTCTTTAATGTCATTAGGAAGAACTGAGTAAGATAAGCTATCCATCTTACTCCCTAATTTACTATTTGTAGCAGCTGCATAATAAATTTCGGTAATTAAGACCGTATTATCATCTGGATCATACATATATCCTCGGTTAACTGTAATCATATTGTAGTGCTCCTCTCAGGTTTTCGTTTTTTATTTCTTGTGCTTTTAGCATTGCAACAAGTACCCTATTTCTATATAAATTCCCTATTTGTTAATTTTCATATTCCATTCTGTATTTAGTTTACTATAAATTAGTAATCAATCTTTTTCTTTGCTGCCAAATTCAAAAACCTTTAACAATAGTGATCCTCAATAATACCCATATTAGCTCTACTACAGTAAAAGGGATGATAGTAAATTTCCCCTTATTCCATATGTCTTGTAATGTTTTTAATACTACATATCCATTATGCATAACTTTAATTTGTTCGGATGTACTTAACTTTTGAACGTTTAAGTATTGCACACAATTGCAACCATGGCTTGTTTCCATTAAATAATAACCTACTGCTACATAAGATTTACGAGAATAAATGACTCTCATATTCTTCTTATGTTATACTTTGTAAAATTCCATATGATCTCTCCTCTAAATTAAACAAAAAAAGTACAAATTATGTGCTTTTTTCATTTAGCATATTATTAGCCCAAAAGGTCTATATACAAGTGATTCCTAACTTGAAGACAATACAAAAAGGGCTTCTTCAAGTCGATTAAATATGTGCATAGCAAAATAAGCTATATACACTAATCGGCTCAAAGAAGCCCTTTCAAAATTGAAACAAGACGCAACTTGCTTCTACAACTCAACCACAACACAAAAAGGTGTGGGAATAAACGGAATCAAATAAACAATAACTATAGTTTTATATTAATCTATTTTAATATGATATTCAATTGCTTTTAATTGAACGAAGATAAGAAGGAATTTTCTATGCAGATATTATATGTATTAAATAATAGTGCTCCTGTTTCGCCTGCTAAAAATCCCTTCTTATTTTCGGCTCTGGATGTTACTTCATGTACTGCATTTCAAAATAAAGTTTTTCTGGCTTTTGATTTTCGGCTAAATAGCAAAGTATTTCTTGAATGTTTTCTTCTTCTACTTCCATACTTTCCATATAAGACATACTTTCGTTTTCTTGGACCTTTTCGAAAATAGAAGCAGGTATTTTGTCTGCAGCAAACACACTCATTTTACTCCCTAGCTTTTGTTCGGTTGCAGCGTTGTAGAAAATTTCGTTTACAATTACCTCATTATCATCTGGATCGTACATGTATCCTCTTTGTATACGTAGCAATGTAGTGCTCCTTTCTTGTATATCCCTTCAATAAAATATTTATATTCATATATATTGTTATTCCGGGAGAAGGTGTCAAAGAATATTATTTCGTAAAATCCGTACTTTGTATAGAGGTAGATACCGGATAATTAGTTTTCTCAAGGTATTTTTGAGTATATTGTTTTTAGAACCCTAAATGTTTTTGATGAAAAGGTTATCTACTGCCAATTTGAAATGGTAATTATGACATTCTATTTTCTTTTTATTTGCATATATTAAAATAATGAATGCAAATAATATTTTATGTAAGTATAGGAGGATTTATGAAAATATACAAAATTATTACTGCTATTATGTGTTTTGTAGTATTAGCAGCGTGTTCAGTATCTAAAGAAGAATATATTGAAGCAATAGCAACGGTAGGACATGAATCAAGTGAAGAGATGGAGAAAGCGACTGACAAATCTCTATCATTTAATGAGAGAAAAGAACATGCTGAAAAAGCTATTTCCATCATTAATAAAACTCAAAAAATAAACGCTCCTTCTGAATTTAAAGAAGCACATGAAGACTATAAAAAATACTCTAAAATGTTAATTAATGAAATTAATAAAATGCCAGAATTAACTAGTAAATCAACCAATATGTATGATAACACTAGCGAAAAAGATTTAGATAAAATGTTTAACTACTCAAATTCCTTTGAGGAAAAATTAGGTGAAAATGCACGAAACAAACTGTATGAAAAAAATAGAGATTATAGACGTGTTACTAAAGAAGAATATATATCGATTGTCTCTAAGGAATTAAAAGCATTTCTTGCTTGCTTTAAAGATGATAAACCATTTGCAAAAGATAAAAAATCTGTACAAGCTCTTATGAGACAAGCCCAGGAGCATCTTGATAAAGTGTTAACTGCAATTCCGCCTAAAGAATTAGAAGAAGAAGAAAAAATATTTAGAAAAGCTGGGGTGAAATTAAGGGAGGCTACAGATATACTTTATTTGGATCCCACTTTGGAAGAAGAAGATACACTAGATAAGTTTACTAGTCTATATCACGAGGGTATACAGTTACATAATGAATTTATGGATAAACTACTTAAAAAGGTTTAGCCTACATTACAAAATTCTAAAGCTTATATAAGAAAACTAGCCACCCCTTAAGAGTGCAGGGGTGGCTTAGTTTGTTATGAATAATTTTGTATTTAATTGTTTAATATCCCCTTCTGCAAGAGGTTGATAAAAAGCATGCTGTAATCCTTCTAAATGCAATGTTTCTCCTATACATAGCAATACTTTACCAGGAATTAAATCGAGTAGTAGTTCATTATTAATTTGCTTTGCTTGTTTTTTAGTAGAAACATAAATAACTAGGATTGTAGGGTTATTCCCTAAATCTTTCATGATAACATCCTTACCTGACTCTACGAAATCTCTCCATCTAGCGATAATTCGTTTTAAGCGTTCCTTTTTATCTGTTAATAAGGTGGAGTATACAACAAAATTAAACTCTTGATTTACGTCACCCTGCACAGCAAAACTTAAAGGAGGGGTAAAAACCCCTTTACTAATAGATGGATGCATAATATGCCCTATAAAGGATGGAGCATAACGCAGGTGGCATAGTAAGTCTATATCATGCCAATAGCGTAGATGAACATATTTACCGTGATTATCAAGACGTTCTGGAGAAAAGAAGAACATATTACCTTGCCAGTATTTTAATAGCTTATAACCATTATCGGATAACGTATATGTTTCTTCAAAGATCTCCATATCAAAGCTCTCAACTTGCCATTTTTCAATTAGACGATAGTAAAGTAATCCTTGAAGTGCATCATTTATTTTCTTACGTGAATATTTGTTCTTGAATAAATATAATAAATGATTAAATCGAACAGATGTATGAACACCAATGAAAGTGAGTATGGCGTACTGTTCTTCTGTCAAACGCTGCTTAAATTTAACTAATTCCTCATAAGAATGGAAAACATAGGATTTATCCAGTTCATGTATTCGATATATTTGAAATCCCTGTACATCCTCACTTGATAAATGAGGAATAGATGGGACATAGGTAGACAATTGTTTCTCTATTGTACGCATAGTCATTCATTAAAATTGATAAATTGACGAATTAGATTTTTTACTTTGTCCTTGCGGGTAATTTAGGATACGCACAGTTCCTTTTCTATTTTTGGCATCGATATTAAGCAGCTCGCATGTAACAATCGTTTGGTTTATTGCATCTTCCGCAGTTGGATTGGCTAGATTACGGCTCTTTAGTCCTTTAAATTGAATACCTGGCGCAACTTCTACGAAAATCCCAGCTATTGCATCTACCCCTACTATTTTACCGACAAAGCGGTCACGGCGTTTCTTTAGTTCTAATAGTTTTTCCATTGGATCTGTTTCTAGTTTCTTTTTATTTCCTCTAAATTCATAACGATCATTTTTTTCTACTACTTTATCGATGATAAGCTCTACAACATCACCAATTACAATATCCTCTGGACGTACAAATGAATGTGACCATTGAGAGTACCTTACCCCTACCGTTACACCATGAACTTCAACTAAAACGGTTTGTGCAGATGGAATATGACCTGAAACAGTTCCTGTATACACTTTTGTTCCCTCTTGT
Source organism: Bacillus sp. ME78 (assembly GCF_903970865.1). Taxonomy (NCBI): domain Bacteria; kingdom Bacillati; phylum Bacillota; class Bacilli; order Caryophanales; family Bacillaceae; genus Bacillus; species Bacillus sp. ME78. The sequence continues at coordinate 18,051 of NZ_CAJCKK010000047.1, read as the reverse complement.
GCTGTTACTTCTTCATATAATCTTTTTTGAAGTGCTAATTCCCCTGCTGTGATAGATACAACGGCAAAGTTACCTTCTTCAGTTTTCTGGAAGTGTTCAATAATAACAGGCTTTGTCGTACCTACTAGCCATTGCGGATTTTTAGGAATACTTATACCCGCCTCTGTAATTGGGCAATATGCGGTTGTATGAGTACCAATTTGCATTGTAAGCACTTGTATACGCTCAGACGTTCCATTTTTAGTCGGGAATAGCTTTTCGGATACGACTGTAATCAAACCTTTTCCTACAGTACGCTCACGTTTCATACGAGCCAATTCTTCTAATTCATGCTCACGTACTCGCTCGAATTGATTGAAGCGTATTTCTTCTGGCTTGTTGCCTGGTGTGTTTTCTGGTTCAAAAACCATTCCAAGTTCTTCTACAGCTTGAGTGTTTGTTTTACTTTCTGTCATTATATTTTCCTCCTAGAACGCAAAAAAGGACACACCTGTACCGTTGGGATGGTACGTAAGGTGTGTCCTTCACGTAAAATATGTTTTATTTATATAGTTGTTAATTTAAATATAATGTTATTTATTGATTTGTGCAAGTGTTATGTAGTTTTAATTCAAATATTTTTGAATAACTTCTCATAAGATTTATTTTAAAATGATATATTAAAATTATTATATACAGAAATAATAATGGTAAAATGGACTAATATGTACTAAGGAGGTTACAAAATGGAAACACATTTACAACAATTATTGAGTTATTACGAGGAGCAAATTAGTAATTCAAAGTTATTTAGTAAGGTAAAATTCAATGTTTTAATTTGTTTATCATTAATAATTCTACTATTTTTCACTAGTATTTTAGGAGGGAACACATTTAAGAACTATTTAGTGATAATGATAATAACAATTACAACTGTTTTCTCTGTTGCCCGCTTAACATATAGGGTTGAAGAAAAGTTAGGGAATTTGAAAGGCTTGAAATTTAAAAATAAGATTGGCATATGTATGTCTTTTGCTGTAGATACCAAGTTTTTAGTGACTTTAAATGAATCAAAATCAATTAGAGAAGAAAAAATAATTAAATTACGTCAATATTTTCAAGAAAAAGGATTTTATACTGAAACCCATTTGAAGGTCTTTATGGATATCTTAGAAAAAGAATATCAAAATCGGTTTAATATATCTCGTTTATCTTTACTTATAAGTATCCTAATTCCTTTATGTACGTACTATATTCAAACAATACTTAATTTTAAAGATGTTAAAATTAATATTAATAATGCTGGACATATTTTTATGCTAAACTTTATTTTTATAGAGATTGCCGTTATTATGTCTTTGGTTTATATTTTTACTAGTTATATGTTAGCAGCTTTAAAGTCTATATTTTTATTAGTATATCCTGTAAGGAAATATGAAGTGTTAGATTTAACAAGCTTAGTTAGAGAATTATACCTTGAATGTTACATAGAAGAAAATCAAAATAAGGAAATTTCAACTATACGTGGATTTGTAGAAACAGACTAAATATTAATATGAGAATGAATTATAATTGTTCATCAAAAGTAAAAAGTCAATTCTATTACATAAGGGAATTGACTTTTTATTTTTAATTCATGGATATATGTGTGGAATGAAAGGAATTTAAAAACTAGATTTTTAAGTCTTTCATAACTTGTTCTTATGAGAATTTAAACTTAGAATAAGGCTAGAGCATAGATATTCTAAAGTAAAGAATTTATTAATCAAAAAAATCATCCAACGCCTTACTCATTACGTTAGACGTTTTTTTCTTTGACTGTTCATTTTTGTTAAGTAGAGACTGCGTAGTACGATTTTTATTTTTTGGTTGATCTTTTAAACGCTCTTGGCATTCTTTATAACTCATACGCTTATATTCATGCTTCTCTTCATTACTTCTCTCGTTCTCTATCATTCTTTTTTCTAAATTTTGGTGAACAGTAAGGCTGATAGAATCGTAAACTTTTGCAACTTCTTCTTCAAGCTTATTTTCTTCAATTTGATTAACCTTGTTTGTAACTGGAACCTCATTGATTTCTGCATCCCCTATTATTGTAATTGGAAGTCTATCTGCTGGGAATTCCTCTAGGAATGATTTAGTCTCATCAGCAATCTCGGAATGAATGATAGAATCTTTATTCCACCCTTGTTCTGGCGTAGTAATAGATAATTCTTTATTTATTTCAGCTACCTCCACGTTTATTTCATGGTATTCTTCCATAAGGGGTAATTCTATATCTATGGTTTCCTCAATATCTTCTTCTATGACTATATCTGTTATTTTAGGACTTACACTTTCTATTGATATTTCTTCTGATACTGGTAGCTCGTCATTTCGTTGTAAGGCGTCTATTAACCTCGAGGCACGTGTATAACTTATTTTAAAATTGTCCTGCAGTATAGATGTAGACGTGGTACCAGCTTCTTTTACAAAAGCTAGAACATCGTCATATAGAATATCTTTAAAGAAACTGGTTTCCTCTTGCAAGGCGTCTTTGTCTTCTCCTGAAATGGATACTTTTTGTGAAATAACATTCTCTATACTTGTATCAGATGAATGGGTAGTTTTAATATCCAATTCTCTTGGTAATATTGGCATACTATTATCATTTGAAATCAAAACTTTACGAGGGCCATTCCCTGCATAAGAGCTTACAACTTGATGTTGTTCTAACTTCTCAATAAATTGTGCAGCCTTCATATAGCTAATCTTAAACTTTCTTTGCAGAAAGGCTGGAGAGACTTGTTGAGATTCAATAACGAATCCTTTAATTTCTTCATACAATTTATCTTCAGATTCTTCTTCATCAACCGCTGTCTGTTGGCTGACAACTGCAGAATCATTAGAAGAGGTTTTACTTTCAGATTTAGGTTCTCTATAATTCTCCAATGCTACAATGTGTTGTTGATCACCCTGTAATTTTATTGGTATATCCTGCGCCATTTCCTCATTTTGCATAGGTAGTAAAGGTTCAATTTCTTTCACATTCTCTGTATCTACATGCTTCATAGGATTTGCTTTGACGATAGATTCATTAATAAGGCGAAGACGTTCATTTTCCCAATATCGTCCTATTTCCATATCTACTTGAATAACTGCTTGGGCAAATTCTTCTTTTGGTACAAAGTTACTTGTAATTTGTTGCACGGGTTGCACATGATTGTCTTGTACAACACGAGCAGCACAAATGAACGCACCTTGTGCCATGATATCTCCTGGTGACATTACCACATCTTTTGCCTTTTGATAGGTTGATCCTAAACGACTAACAGGGTTCTCCTGCATAGGAGAAATACCTTGTTCAGATTCAGATTCTTTAAATTCCTCTTTCTCACCAAACATGTCAGAGAAGATTTTTGCGTCATATGGTGTTACATCTCCAAATATCATTTTATTACGGAATGAGCCCAGTAAGGTAAACATATACTGCTCTGTGAAGTCGAGAGCTAATTGAGATAGCGTTTGGCTGGCAATTGTTAAAATCACTTTATATTTACGAGATTGTGCAGGGAATTCTTTAAATGGCCGCACAACATAATCCGGAAACTCATCGACAATAATGTGATGGTAAGGTGAGACGTTCGGTTCTCTACGGAATACCGCATTCTGCATACTTAGCAATACAAATTTTCCTAATACGTTTGAAAGGTCTGCTAATTCTCCTTTTGCCGTATTGACTAACAAAATCCCACCTTGCTCTAAGTGAACATCAAAGTCAAAATCAGACTTACCAAATAGAACACGTCGTATCAACACGTTTGAAGCAAGGTCTTTTAAAATATTGCGTAGCCCCTTTACATATTCTTCTTCCCTGTCATAATGCATCGGTTGTCCGCGGTATTTCCCTGACTTATAAACTGCTGGTTCTCCTTGGAAATCTGTTTTTTCACGAATCGTATTATCGAACCATTCATCAATACCTTTTATAATTTTATATTCATTTTTTTGGTCACGTGAAGCAGCCTCATTTTGAACAAAATCATATAACTTTTCCACTTGTCCCTTTAACAGTTTATGCATACGATGGACACGTTCTACATCATCATACATCTCAATTAAGTCGTCAAAGGTTACATCTTTTTGGGGGTTGTGTAATTTTAACAAATAGATATGCTGCTTAAGGTGGTTACGCTGTGCCTGTTCAAAGAATGCATTGTTAGATTCAGACAAACCTTGAATAACCATTGCGAAAACCTCTGCTACTTTATCAACTGGTCCCCGCAAAATGTTTATATTTTTGGTATCAGGATTAGTTGGATCGATATAGTAAACCGAGCTTGCGGGGATTTTATGTGCTTGTACTAATTTAAATACTTTTTGACATAAATCATTACTCGGTTCAATTACAGTGACACCATTTAAAAATGTTCCTTTTACTTCTTCTGTATCATAATCGTTTTTTTTATATGCAGTTTCAAACTTATTTATGAAACGTACCATCCAGTGCAAATCTTGATTTATCATAGGAATAATTAAACTTGATGTTTTACCAGAACCAATCGGACCAATAATAATTCCATTTAGCGTTCTATCTTTCCCCTTAATACGAACCATCTCTTTATGCTCAATATGAGGTCCAATTTCTATATCAGGATATACTTGTTCTTCTTGGCTATTAAACCATTTTTGTAACTTGTGATTTTTATATTCGTATTTTTGTACCCATCTTAATATTTCTTCTCGGTAACGAACAATATGTCCACTATACCAAAGTGTAAACAAAATCATAAATACTGTAGGTAAAAATACAAAAATCAAAGTAAGTGTGTGGAAATTCCCTGTTAAGACATGACCTATTGCCTCATACTCACCAAAATTAACATGTTTTGATTTATCCGTGAGATAAGGAATAACCTTTGCATGGATTGGAGCAGTTGCAAACCATAAAAATTGGATATCAACCGCAATGTGAGAGGCAATTAAAAGTAACAGCTTTCCATTTTTGACATGTAAAGCAGGAATACGGCTATAAAACCTAAAACTGAATTCTCCTAATAACAAAGAGAAGAACATTAAAATAAGCGGTATATATGTAATTTCTATAGGATAAGAAGGTGGTTCAAATGCATAGTAGAGTAACTTTATGTAGTTTACTAAACCGAATCCGAATGAAAGAATAAATCCAATAATTAAGGTGATTGTAGTAAATAACGGTAATCGTTGTTTAAATGTCTCCATAGAAGCTCACCTACTGCTTACAGATATAGTCGAGCTTTATGATGGAATGTAAAGCGATCATTGAATTCTGGTTGGAATAGTTCCTTTGATTTTTCGAGAAAGAATTTTGCTGCATCTTCAGTTTGCTTTAAATATAAATCAATACTATCTCTTTCACAGAGCTGGTTATATTCCTCCTGAGAAAGTACCGCAATATTTACTTCTATCTTTTTATTCGTTGCTGTTTCAATGATTACATCATACCAATAGTAATTTGGTTTTCCTGGGATCTGGATATCTTGTAGGGAAACACTAAACGCTGCCCCCTCTTCTGTCATATGTTTGAGGACTAGTTCAGGGTTTTTAAACGCTTCTCTAGAAGAGAGCACTCCCCCGGTAATAGTAGTTGCATATTGTAAATCCATTTTGAATTTCCACCTTTCTCCATATAAAAAAAGGCAAGCGACACCCACTGTAAAAACAGCGTGTGTCGCTTGCCTTAATTTCATATGCTCTGATTTGATTGTAGTTTTGAGTGTTTAGTTCAAACGTTATTCTATCACCTTAAATAATAAAAATCAATATAATTGTATACAATTATATAAAAAATAAACGATTAATATAATTCTACAAGTTTACGTCTTTTTGGATGAATGTTATTTGCAGTACGTGCCATAATCTGTTCATCTGCGTCGATAGTAACATCTTCATTTTGGAGGGATAGCAGTAATACGTTGTCATAAGTGTCCATTAAAAGTATATCTCTAGCCTTTTTACGCTTTGGATAGATCACAACAAGGGGCACTCCCTCATCACCTTCTCTTCTTGAAAACACAACATCGTCTAGTCTAGCAATCAGGCGGTAATCATTTTCATTCCCAAAAATAAAGAAGAAATCTTGCATGGTATCTTTATCGCTTTTATACGTTCGTCTAAGACCACCATCTATTGTTTCTTTAAAGGTTTGAACTTTTTCAACAAATGCATAACGCCAATCGGCATCGCCTACTGTACGTTGAGATAAAGGTAAAAGAATATCTTGTTCAAAGTTTTGATTATCATCTATTCCTAGAATGATATCTGAAATAACATCTCCACCTTCTTTCAAAGAGCAGATGTGCATATTTAGATTTGGTAGATTCATTAAAAGTTCATGGTACTCCCGCATAGAAAATAAGAGATTTTTCATACGTACGTATGGTGGTTCTGCATCTTCTGCAAGGAACATCGACTTGTCATACATAACAAAAACTACAGTTATATTCTCATTGGTTTTTTGAGCATATTCAATATATTTCCCCACTTTTTCAACTAAGGTAGCATTGGTTTCTTTGCACATATCCATTTCAATGTAAATATTTTTGTCTTTATATGAAATGTGTTCATCAGGAATTAAGAGTAAACCTGCACCTTCAATTTCTGTTTTCTTTTGTTTTTGATGATATGAGCGAATATCTAACTCGCATAATATCTTATTCGTATTGGTCTTTTTCGACACTTCTAAAAGTGTGCGTACTAATATTTCTCGTGAGCAGAGTGTATGTAGTGAGGTTGAAGAAGAATATCTACGTTTTGAAGATCCTGCAGGAATCCTTCCTAACTCTTGAAGGTAATCAACCATTCTATCTTTTAAGGAGAATGTCGCACGTCTAGTTATACTATCATCTCTTTTATCAATTTTTTTAGTCAGGATAGCACCATATTTTGAAAAACGATTAAGTTTTGTAAACACACTATCCTCAGAAAAATCTCTACCCTCGAATGCACAATAAAGCTGAGTAATTTGTCGTGTAGTAAGATGCCTTTTGTAATATAAAAATGTGAATACAAATATATCGGCCTCTTTTAAACGAAAAGATTTCTGAGTACCTTTGCTTGTATATTTATACGTTGTACTTTTCATTATATGCAACTCCATAACTCGAATTTATTTTCAATAAATAACAACCATTTCTATATATCTTATTACAGCGAAATTTTGTTGTAAATTATTAAAAATTAAAACTGAATTTGCGCTATTCTAGATACTAAAACTCGTACGCTGAAGTTTGGATCATTTCTCTCTCTAATAAATTGCTAAAAACATTGATTTATATAGTCTTTTGGTTCTTAAAAAATTGTTAGGACGAAAGACATGTTTTAACCGAACAATTTTTTAAGGGTTAAGTATTGGAATAGAATTATTAGGACGGCCTAACAATTTATTTAAGCAATCACATTATATAATGCTGTGTTAAACATGCAGAAAATATAATAGATATCTTATTGGTTCATTGTAGTTTTTTATTGCTATTGAAATAGAAAAAGACCGACAAAAATTATATTTGTCGGTCTTTTGTTTAGAATGATAATTTCTTCTTTGCTGGTTGTGAATCGTCAGTAACTTCTACTTCAGGTTCAGCACCAAAATTCAATTTTTTCTTTTTTGGTTTTTCTTCTTGTACTGAATCATCAAATGCAAAAAGTTTATTTAAAACAGCATTTGATTTCTTAGAATTAGCTTGCTCACGTTCTTCTTTAATTCTAGTAATCTCATCAATAATATCACTTACACGTTTGGGCAATGGTAGTCCTGCAACAACTGAATAGAATTTCACTATATCCTCTTCTTTTTTTGTTGTATGTTTATTAATATATGGAGCTATAGGACGTTCATCTACATATGGAGTTCTTTCTTTTAAGAAATTTTCCATTTGGTTAAGGAATGAGAAGTTATATAATCGCCCTGCTCGCAGCGGTGATGTAACGATAGAAAGTGCGCTCTTTTTAGCACTTTCCAGCTCTTCTCTTTCTGTATCGTATAAAACGCCTTTTTCTAGTGCGTCCCCTAATTGAGTCAAGTAACCTAGCGGGTTTTCAGTGTCTAATTGATTTGATTTTAGTTCTAGTTTTGCTAATGATAAAACGCCTGGTGTATTAATTACTTGAGCAAATTCACTAGCATCAAAATGTGTATCTGAAAACGGTGTAAATGATGAAGTAACTAGGTTAATCTCATGTAATGCATCAGCAATATATTTGTTACTATAGCTAGTATATTCGTTTGCTAAAGCACTTGGATTTTCCTCTTCAAATTTTCTATATAGTTTAGCGTTATCTATTAATACAATTGAACCAAAAGCTTCTTGGTTCATAGCAATACTACGAATGCGTGAAGTTGCGTTTTCTAATACTTTTAAAGCCTCCGCATCACGTGGTAAAGTCAGTAATAATCCAAAATTGTAATCATGTTCATATAGCATTTCAATTGCCTTTAATAGAGCTCCAGTTCCTGTTCCTCCACCAAGACCACACGTAATCCAAATAAAATCACGATCTTCAAATTCCTGTTTTATCGCTTCGAAAATCTTTGTTTCATGCTTTACAAATGCTTCCTCACCAACCTGTGGATTACGAGCTGCACCTTGTTCATATCCTTCTAACTGTATTTTGCGAACGTTTCCTGTATTTTTAATCTCAATTTTATTAAAATCTTGACTATTTGTATTAACAAGAATCGCGCGATATGGGTATTTGTTATTTTTAATTTGAGTTTCTTTATTTGCGCACTCTGCTGCGATTGCGCAACCACCCATACCTAGTCCTAAGAATCCAAATTTCAAACTAATATTTCCTTGGCTTTCGATTTCTGAAAAATTGCCTGCCATATGTATATCCTCCTCAAGTATATATTTTAGTTGTTTTTCTCAACTCGTTTTTCCAATTCCTTAATTAAAACATTTCCTAGATCTGTTACGTCATAAATTCGAACACGTCCTATTGCTTTGAAAGATATTAACCCTGCTCCTTCAAGTCTTGCAGTCATAATATCCAAAGCATATCGCGATGGAAGTATTTTTTTACCCTCATAATCTTTTTCATTCTCAATTTGATATTCTTTATGATATTGGTTGATATAATCCCATAACTTTTCTTTGTTCATTGCACCCTCGGCGTATAGCACACGTAAAGCCCAAATCCCATCATTTAAATTCTTACAAAGTACATCGATAATCTCACTACTACTCATTGATATATTAGACAATAATTTCACACCACCTTTAATAAATAATAAATTTTATCTATAGATACAAAAAGTCAAGATAATCATACAGAATTTAATACCGTTATAAAAGCCGTAGATACTTCGGTATATATTTCCGAAGTATTGTATGTATTAACTATAATACATCTAGGAGTGATAATCAAGAACCTTATTAAATCAACACTTTAAATACTTCCGTAATAATTACCGCAATTAATATTTTTATAGTTACGTATTTATTACGGTAATAAATACTGGAATGAATACGTAATAATTATCAAAGATGCATCTTAATAAGTGAAAATTTATGTTGAATTTTCAGCTCGATCCACAGCATTTTGATGTGATTTTTTACATAATCAAGTGTTAATCGCAATCACCCGATTAATCACCGCTCGATAACGTAGGTATTATTCGTATGTATCTAAATAAATGAGCAGTGAACGATTGAGTGATCAAGTGAAAAAACTCATGATATTTTATGTAATCTACAAAGGGGTTCTTTTAGTTTCTATAGAATTTTTATATAATGTATTATAGGACAGGCATCATATAGTTAGGTGGTGAGCAAATGATTGATGAACAGTTAAGCGATGGTTATTATCGCGTATCTGAAGTAGCAACCATGCTTGATATTCCTGAAAGTACTCTTCGTAGATGGTTGAATGATTTTGATGAGTACTTGAACATAAAAAAAGAACGCCAACTTAAATATGTTCATGAGGATAGTATTGATACAGTAAAAAAGATTAAACATTATTATTCTGAGTCAAAGAAAAAGCACGAAATTGTTGGGCTTTTAGATATGGATCCTACGGTTATTCGTAATGTTTATGCTGAAGATGTTGACGGTGATGGTGAACCAAAAGAAACTTCATTAGTTAAAGCACAACAGGTCAATCCAGACTTTATAGAAGCTTTGACGGAAAAAATTACTGAGGAAGTTACAGCTAAAGTGACTGAAGAATTAACAAAACAAAATATGGAATTCTTCGCTGCGGTGGCTAAACAAAGTCAGGATAATTTCGATAGAATCAATAAGCGATTAGAGGAACGTGACGAAAAATTAATGAGTACTATACGATTAATTCAAGAACAAAAAAGCGCTAATACTCAGCGACAAGAGAATACTGAACAAAAAGGCGGCTTTTTCTCTAAGCTTTTTGGAAAAAAATAAAAAGACTATCATTTTGATAGTCTTTTTATTTTGATTATCCTTAATATCATTTCTAAAGCTTAGTTCATTGATAAACAATATGATTCATTTACAACTATTCTTTTAAACTATAATAATCATAGCACTTAGATATATTTTGCCTTGTTATTTTACTATACAAAGAGTTTTCTAATTTTATTTCTTCCGATCTTTAAAATCGGTATACTTTTTATACTCTTTTTCAACTACGCCCTTATACCATTTATTATCACTTTCAGATCTAGATGGTTTATTGTTATATTCATTAATGTCTCCGTCTGCACTTAGCCATTGAGGATTTTTATAAGCATATTTATAGATGAATTGTCTGGCTTCTTTTAATGAATTAAACTCACCTAAATGTAACTTAGGTTTCGCAACTGTGTATCCATATACGAAATAAGTTGTACCTTGTTCCCCTAAAGTTTCGAAAAAGGTTTTGGCATCAAATCAATTTTCTCCATTTATATCCTCCTATACAATATCAATAGTTTTATTCTATCTAATTAATAGTAGTAAACTATTTTTATATTAATTATAAAAATAGTTTACTAAGCAAGCGTTTAATAGAAATGCACAGTTTATTCTTATCCAAAATTTACATCTACACTCAACCAATCAACTAATCACCGGTCATTTGCCTCAAAAAACTATACGAGTGACTGGTGATTAATCGACTAATCGTGACTAGGTTTGATACAATAAAATCAATCAATCAATCACCGCTCAACCTGTATAAAAGATAGTGGTATTTAAATGCGGTTGACTGGTGATTAATCGATTGATTAAAGATAAGAAGTGATGAAAAGTACACAAGTGGTGCCTTGATGATGAGATTTGTGTTAATTGAGCGGCAATCAGGTAGTTGATCAATGGGTATTTAAGTTATTTTCACTTATAGTGCATTGGTTTTTGATTGAGTGACGCTCAACGAGGTGTTTGAGTAGTGGTTATTTATCTATAGTCATTTAGCAAAGGTCATACTTTTAAAAAAATCACCTTGCAACCATGGAAAAAACTATATATGATGTAGTTAATTTAATAATTTGTATTTTTATAGATAAAGATTAAATTATAATAATATATTTATATAATTTAAAAATAAAATATAATAAAGCAAAAAAAGGTTCCTCAGCCCAATGAAATAGCGCCAACTACTTCATTGTGGTATACCGCACCAATATCCCAAAAGAAATGTGTCCAGGAACTGCGGTAAACAAAGCCAATAAACCTTTTTATTTTGCATGAAATTATAAGATAATTTTACTGTATCTTATGTATTTGTGCAACTTAAAAAGGGGATTTCTTGCGTATTTTTAGGCATTGTTTACCGTTGTTATACAAGTATTACTTTTTTAGAAAGTAGTATTTTTGTATCCGTGGTATGACAGTGCCTTTTTCTGCTCTTTCGAAAGGAGTTAGCAACATTATGCATACGCAAATGGCTTTTTCCCAACAGAACTTTAAAGTTCATGGGGTTAAATTTTTTGATGGGCTATTAAACATCGTAAAACTAGAAAATGAAAGAAAAGAGTTACCATCTTCAGCTTTAGCTACTTACATCTTGCTTCACTTTGAATGCAATGATATAGGAATGCTACCACGTGAATTTCAAATAATGGATCTTGCTAAGAAAAGCGGGATTCCCTACACAACAATTTATACAGGGTTTCAAGTTTGTTTGGAGCGTAGACTCGTAAAAGAAACACCTGTTGGAAATCGTACTGTATATGAAATTGTAGATTATGCGCTGTATAACCACACTACTGCAGAAACTGCAAATATGACAGGTATATCGCTATCGTATTTTCGTATTCCATTTCACCTAATTCAAACAACGATAATGAGTAGTCTAGTAAAGGCTCGTGATAATAGAGGAATTATATTCCTTTTAGATTTAATCAATACTTTTTCAAGAAAAGTGGGTATGGAACATTATAAACATAAAATTGAGGAGTTTCAGATTACAAGAAAGATGGCTTTCTTAAAAGAGAGATTAAATCGTAATGCAAAGAAAGTAAGACAATACATAGAAATTATTAACCCCATTGTGCAATTTACTGCAATTGATTCTAAAGAGAAGAAATCTAATGAAACAAGAATTACAAGTGTAAGAAAACAGGTAAAACAAATCATCATTGAGAAGTTCAACGTGGTATTTTCTTCGAACTGCGTAATTGAGAATGATAAAAAAGAATTACATAGACCATTAGCAAAGTGCAGAAAAGAAGCGGTGTCTCGCTTAAAACACATGGGACAGGCGTTAAGAAAAAAAGATAAAGAAAATATAATGACCGCATTTAGACAAGAGATTGGTGATATCGCGATCTACTTACCAACAAAACAAAAACAAAGTGAATTACTAATTTATGCAATGACTTATGCATTAGATCAAGTTGAAAGTTGTATGAAAGAGCAAGAAATATTCTCTATTCCAGCATTTATGCGGGTACAGTTTAGGGAATCGTGGATGTATTTTAAGGAAAAAAGCTTGTCTGTAGAAGAAAGACACGATGCAATGATAACTTATTTTAAGAAAAATGGTGTCTATCCGGACTTCATCTGATTTTTCAAAAAAAATATATAGCTACCCTTGTTAAAAAATCACTTAATAACAAGGGTTATTTGGCATGTTCTTTACTTTGAAGACATGCTTTTTTATTTAGGAAAATATATGTATGGTCATTTTTACGAAAGTATATAATCGGTTTATGCAATATTCGGATATGATTCAGTATGTTTATAATTCGATTCAATACTTGTGGTTATCTTAGTAATATTATTCTAGACTTGTGAATTCTGAGTAATATGGTATTTAACTTCTTAATTTGTGATTTCTATGATATAGAACTTGTATGTATTGGGGATATTACGATAGAGAATTTAGGTTAATATCAAGGAACGTATGTAATACAAGGCTTTAGAGGCACTTGCTGAATCTCTTTATAATTAATAATTGAGTTTAGTTATATATATTTCTTGTTGTTTGTATATAACATACTTGTGATTATTTATATTTAATTACTTGTATTTTTTTAGATTAAATACATAGAAAAATAGAAAGAAGGAATAAATATAAGGTTCCAAGGGGTTAATTCATCTATTGACTTTTAAAATTCATAGAGGTATTCTTATACGTGAACAACAATTGACTAAGAGAAATATATAAATTAATAGATTTAATTTCTAGCTAAACGGACACACCGAAGGCACATAACCTGCCATCGGTGTGTCTTTTTTTGTATAAATAACAAGAAAAAGGGAGAATTTGAAACTATGAACGAAATTGTGAACATGAGTAAAGAACGATTTACAAAGTATTGTGAGGACAATGCAGCATTTGAAGAGGATATTAGTCGTATTATTAATCACTACTTTTTATTACTAGGGAATAAGGCAAATATCTTACAGGAAAGAGAATTTAATAACGAAATTGAAGAAAAAACGTTTAAAAATAATGTGAAACGTTTTGAAACTCTATTCCCTGCAGCTGTTAAGAATGCATTTTTAAAAGGATATCAATTATGCCTTGAGTTTATAAATCATCCTGAAACACAAATTCCTGAGAATCTATATACTGATCCGAATTTTATAAAAGATATTCCTTTTGCCTTAGCAAATGCATCTGAATATGAATTGTATGAAATCATTCGTACAGATGAAACACAGGAATTTAGTGTGTTTGCTATCCGAACATATGAGGGGATTCGTCCATTGCTAGAACAAGTATTTTGCGAAGTTGCATTCACTGGTGCTGAATATGCTTTTGAACATGAGCGATTAGAAAAAGGGCTTGAATTAAAGAAAGGTAATAGTACCTCGTTAACCAAAGTTCCTGTAGATCGTCTTTTTGCAATTACACCTTCTGTAAATGGAGTTGTTGTGCATGCGGAAGAACATTGCGAGATTTGGAATTTAAATTGGAATAGCAAAGTAACAATTGATAATCCTTTTATTGAGCTTGCTGAGGTTACATTCATTTATCAAACAAAAGATATGATGCAAAAAAATATTGAAGATGGTGTTTTATACTACAGCATTCTTTATCTTGATACACCTTTACATGAGATACAAGATCGATTAGAAATACGAGTAAAACTAAATTCTGATTTTGGGACTCCACGTCTAATGGAACAAGTTGAAATAGAGTATATTCTGAATGAGATTATTGGGAAGGTTCATCTTGAGGCACAAATTCCAATTGAAAACATGATATTAATCCAACGTTAGAGTTTGTAGGAGGTTAACTATGGGAAAAAAAATCGTTTTAGCTATTAGCGATACTGTATATACGGCATATTTACGTGAGGATTTTATTGGTGCGGGATTTGAAGTAGCTGATAGTGATGTGATGCATATCAAGTATCTAGATGAAATTCTAGATACAGAACAGCCCGATATTCTATGTATTAATGACAAACGATTAAATATTGATGCGGGACATGAAGAGAAACGTGAATTGATTATTTTACAGAAACTAAGAGATATTCGCTTTAATCGAGATATTCGTATTGTGGTATTTACAGAGCGTGAAAATGATGATGAGTTTTTGGCGAAACTGATTTATCTAGGTATCTATGACATTTTTAACTCTCGTAAAATTGATATTGATAATAAAGTCATCCCGCAGCTGCTACAGGAGTCGGATATTAAAAATGTAGCAGAAATTGTAGGAGCAAGTCAGGCACCACGACAAACAAAATTGCCCGAAGTTCCTGTTGATGAGGAAGAAGAGGAAGTATCAAGTGAATTAGAGAAAGGTGGCAACAAAGAACCTTCCTCTAATTCCAACAAACTATTTAAAAACAAACAAAAGCGTAAGTCTGTTCCAGATGATACGCCAAAAGCACCTATTATAAAAAAACAGTATAAATTGGCTTTTGAGCCGGTATATGAAAAACAAATAGGTATTGCTATTCCGAGAAGAACAATTGTTGTGGCCAGCATGAATAGGAGAAGTGGTGCAACTTTTGTTTCACATCTTTTAGCTGCTTACTTAAATGAACTACAGATTGATGTGAATTATATAGAGAATCTATATGATGATGGATATACGTATCCTTTATTAAAGGGATATACAGAAGCACCAGAAAACTATCGTAGTGAATTTATGTTGCAGCGGTATAAAGAGATGTTACAGAAGGAATCTGATATATTATCAATTCCAAAATGGAAGCAAGGAAGAATAAATTATATCGTAAAGAATCCTATAGTGGACCAAGAGCTGAAAAACAAAACAGAGCAGGACTTTGACCATTTTATTAAGGTATTATTGGCTAACCAAGAAGCGCCTATATCTATTATTGATGCGGGGTACGATTGGGATAAAGATTTATACCATGAAATATGCGAAATGGCAGATTTTATTTTCTTTGTAGCGGAACCAGATCTGCATCAATTGTTAAAGATAGCGCATCCTCTTACACAAAAGGAGAGAAAGCTTGTTTCTTATTTAGCTTTAGAGAAAACGAGAATCATTGGGAATAAGTTTTCTCCTGCACTTTTAAAACATGAAGTAGTAGAAGAATGTTTTGGAGATAAGGTATTAACTGCTTTAGCATCATATGAGATAGAGGATGTATTTGAATCTCAATTAAATAGTAGTACGTTACTATCTAGTCGGAACTATTATAAAGAGCTTGAAGGAATAATGAAGGAAATAGCAGAGTTATTGCTGCCAAACCAATTGTTGAACCAAAAGAAAAGTTCCATTTTAAGTGGATTTCGATTTCGGAAGTCTGAAAATTAAGGAGGGGTGAAGAAAGATGCAAAAATTTATTATAGGTGCCGCCTCATTATTATTATTTGTTGGTTGTTTATTCTTAATGACAGATCTGATTATTGGAGATACAACACACACAGATAATAAGTCTGCATTAGAACGTGCTGGAAGTACAGCAATGGATAAAGCCGTAAAAGTAGGTGTTTTACGAGCACAAGAAGAAATTGCTATTGACACAGAAATCGCAAAGAAAGAATTTGAAAAGTCTTATAAACAAAATGCAACATTTAAGGATCCTGCATCAAAACGAGAGTTTTCTGCACATGCCGTACAAGAGCAACCTGCAATGATTGCCGTTGAAGGAGATGCCGAAGCTGCTAGTTATACTAAACAATTTGAGGAAAAGAAAGGCAGCATTAAGAGTAACGCAAAACACATATTTATTTATGAAGCAGATTCTGATAATAAGAAAGCTGGAGGAAACGTGAAATAAATAAAAAAAGTAGGTGTGTAAGAAATGCAAAATACAGTAACAACAGCGCTTTTTCTAACGCTTTCTTTATTGTTGATAACTCTTATACCAGAAGGTGTACTGTATGGAATGCAGTTAGTAAAGGCACATGATTTTGCTTCTAGTACAGTAGAGTTAGCAGAACAAACAGGTGGTTTTCAGTACACATATGAAGGGAAAAACGTAAATCTAATTCCTGATATAGAGAAGAAAATGAAAGAGCAGAATATGGATGGATGGAAATATGAATATACTAAAGGGCGCGTAGATCATAATCAGCCATTAAATTTTAAGATAAAAGCTGAACATCACTTCTTTATTTTTAAAATGATAGGGATTGATAGTGTGAAAGCACCAATATGGGCTAACAAAGATGGAATGGGACAAATCTATTTCCGTTGAAAATATCAATATGTATAAAAAGAGGTAAAAACTATGCTGAAAAGTATAGTTTTTTTACTAGAAATAAACATTTATAAATAAATATATAAAAATACTTTACAAGCCTATTTTCATATGGTAATATTTTCCATATAGAACAGCGGTTATAAAAAAACCGCTAATTCATAAATTTGTATGTTAAATTATGTGGATTTTATATTTAAATTCGGTACAATAAAGGAATCTATAAAAAAACTAATATACTTGGAGGAACAAACAATGGCTAACAAATTTTTAAAAACAGCAACAGCATTAACAATTATGGGTACATCATTACTAGGAGCAGGAGCATTTACTGCTAAGGCTGATAACACAGACTCATTAAAATTCAATGATGTTCCAGCAAATCACTGGTCTACAAAAGCAATTTATGATTTAACAAACCGTAAAGTAGTGCAAGGGTACGGAAATAATATCTTTGGCTTTGGTGATAATGTAACTCGTGGGCAAGTTGCTCGTATGATTTATATGTACGTAAAACCAGCAGATGCAGATGCTAGCTTCAAAAATCCGTTTACTGATATTAAAGGACATTTGTTTGAAAAAGAAATCTTAGCACTTGCTAAAGCAGGACTTGTGAATGGATTTGGTGATGGGAAGTATGGTCCAGATGATATTTTAACTCGTGAACAAATGGCGCAAGTACTTACAAATGCTTTTAAATTTAAGGCAACGAAAACAACAAAATTTGCAGATGTTGATAAAAATTCTTGGTCTTACGGTGCAATTAGTGCATTAGAGGAAAATGGAGTTACTATTGGTACAGGAGGTAATATGTACTCACCATATACACATGTAACCCGTGAACAATATAGCCAGTTCTTATATAACTCTATTAATGCAGTTGAAAAAGAAACAAAACCAGAAGAAAAACCAGAAGTGAAGCCAGATCCAAAACCTGAAACAAAACCAGAAGAAAAACCAGAAGTGAAGCCAGATCCAAAACCTGAAACAAAACCAGAAGAAAAACCAGAAGTGAA
>NZ_CAJCKK010000046.1:0-27065 GCF_903970865.1 Bacillus sp. ME78 | reverse complement strand
GATATACACTACACTACACACTCTTACCCTACACGACTATCTTCCGATCTATCGCATATAAACCAGCACCATATGCTTTACGAACAACGATAGAAATCTTCGGTACAGTTGCTTCACTCATTGCAGAAATCATTTTTGCACCGTGGCGAATAATACCAGCACGCTCTACTTTTGTACCGATCATAAATCCTGGTACATCCGCAAGGAATAATAATGGAATATGATATGCGTCGCATAAATTAATAAACTTAGCAGCTTTATCAGCTGAATCATGGAATAATACGCCGCCCTTCATACGCGGCTGATTTGCAATAATACCAACTGGCTTACCATCAATACGTGCTAAGCCTGTAATTAGCTCTTGAGCAAATAATTTTTTTACTTCATAGAATGAACCTTCATCAATAACTCTATTAATGAGATCTTTCATATTGAAAGGAGCATTTTGATTTTCTGGAATGATTTGTTCTAACGTTTTATCGAATTGTTTCGGTTCTTGAGGTGTAACCAATGGAGTCTTTTCTAAGTAGTTATTTGGAAAATATGAAATGTATTGTCTTGCTTGTGTAATCGCATCTTCTTCTGTCTTACATAAAACATCTCCGCATCCTGATACAGAGCAATGCATACGAGCTCCGCCCATTTCTTCTAAAGTTACCTTCTCACCGATAACCATCTCAGCCATACGAGGAGATCCTAAATACATAGATGCATTTCCTTCTACCATCATTACAACGTCGCAAAAGGCTGGAATATAGGCACCACCAGCTGCAGAAGGTCCAAATAATAAGCATACTTGAGGAACTTTACCTGATAATTTCACTTGATTATAGAAGATTCTCCCTGCACCACGGCGCCCTGGGAACATTTCTACTTGATCTGTAATACGTGCTCCAGCAGAGTCGACTAAATAAAATAACGGAACACGTAGTTTTTCAGCTGTTTCTTGAATACGTAAAATCTTTTCAACTGTGCGTGATCCCCACGATCCAGCTTTTACAGTAGAATCATTGGCCATTACACACGCAGTACGACCATGTATTTTACCCGTTGCCGTTACAACGCCGTCCGCAGGTAAGCCTGTTTGTTCACAGTTAGCAAATAATGCATCTTCTACATATTCGCCATTATCAAATAGAAGCGCTAAACGATCTCGAACAAATAATTTTCCTTTTGCTTTATTTTGTTCATGATATTTTGGTGCGCCGCCTTGTTTAATCGTTTCAACTCGTTCTTCAAATGTATTTGATTGTTGTTTTTGATCTAACATATTTACTCCCCCTTATACGTTGGTGTGCGTTTTTCCTTGAATGCTTGTAATCCTTCTAGTCTATCTTTCGTATGGATTACACCTTCATACGCTTGTTTTTCCATTTGTAATCCGGTATGTAAATCAACTTGAATACCGTTTGAAATCGCTTCTTTTGCTAGTCGAACAGCAATAGGTCCATTACTAGCAATTTTCTCTGCTATTTCAATCGCTTTCTCTTCAAGTAAATTAGCTGGTACAACAAATTCTACTAAACCATATTCTTTTGCTTCTTGCGCTGAAATACGTCTACCTGTATAAATTAATTCTTTCGCTCTACCAACTCCAATTAATCTCGGTAAGCGCTGTGTACCACCTGCTCCTGGTATAATTGCAAGTGTCGTTTCAGTAAGACCAAGACTTGCACATTCAGCAGCAATTCTAAAATCACAAGCTAAACTTAATTCCGTACCACCACCAAGTGCGATTCCATTTATAGCAGCAATAACTGGCTGTGGTAATTGTTCAACCATCTCCATAGTAGTGCGAATCATACTAACAGCATGGCGAACTTGTTCTTCATTCATATCGGCACGCTCTTTTAAATCTGCACCAGCACAAAATGCTTTTTCACCAGCACCAGTCAAAATAACTACACGCACGTTTGAATCTTCACTTATTTGAGTTAATATAGTTTGTAATTCATCTAATAATGCTAAAGATAATGAGTTTGCTTGTCTTTCACGATATAACGAAATCTTTACAACGTGAGGTGTTACATAATCAACTGAAATGTTTTGTAATTGTAGCATCTTCTCACCTACTTATCGTTTTATGTTGAAGCGCTCTATACACATGACTCGGTAATTGGATATTTAATTTACTTTGAATAAATTGACTTGCTCTCAATAACTTCTCTTCATCAATATTCGTTTGGACTCCTAACTTATGGAGCATATGTACTAGGTCATCAGTAGCAACATTACCTGATGCTCCTGGTGCATAAGGGCAGCCCCCGAGTCCACCACAAGAACTATCAAACGTTGTAATACCGTATTCTAATGATTTAACTACATTCGCTAGAGCCATTCCATACGTATTATGAAAATGCATTGCAAACTGCGAAGCATCATACTTCTTTAATAGATGTTCTAATACTTGTTCTACTTGTAATGGATTCGCTACACCGATTGTATCCCCAAGAGAAACTTCATAAATGCCGTATGAAAATAGTTGATTACATAATTCGTCAACTGCTGTAACACTTATATCCCCTTCATAAGGACATCCAAATACAGTAGAAACATAGCCTCTTACCTTTTTTCCTTCGAATAATGCCTGTTTTGTTATATCTTCAATTACAACTAATGCTTCTTTAATCGATTTATTAATATTACTTTTATTATGAGATTCACTTGCTGATAAAAAAACATTCACCTCATCTACATTTTGCAAAAAAGCTCGTTCCAAACCATTTTGATTCGGAACAAGCGCAGCATATGTAACATTTGGATCCCTTTTCAGCTCAGAAAATACATCATTTGCATCTGCTAATGCAGGGACCCATTTTGGGTGAACGAATGAGGAAACTTCAACATACGACAATCCTGCTTCTGTAAGTAGTTGAATCCATTTTACTTTATCTTTTGTGCCAACAATCTTTTTTTCATTTTGTAAGCCATCACGTGGCCCGACTTCTTTAATGACAGCAAAATTAGGTAGTTTCAATTCGCTTCCCCCTATATCTCCCTATTCAATTTCTAATAATACATCTCCTTCATTTACAAAATCGCCTTCTTGCACATTAATTTTCATAACTGTGCCAGCTTCTTCTGAAATGATTGGAATTTCCATTTTCATAGATTCCAAAATGACGACATCCTGCTCTTCCTCTACTGTATCTCCTACTCCTACAACAATCTTCCAAACGTTTCCTGCCATCGATGCGTATACTTTCGTCATCATTTTTTCCCCCTTAATATTGTTAAATCTTATTTTTTAACGCGTTGTTTCGTTACAAAACCCGTTGTATAAATACCCTCTTTGAACACTTCGTCTTCCAAAACTTGCAGTAGCATTGGCGTGTTGGTTTTAATACCTTCTACTTTTAATTCTTCTAGAGCATCATGTAATTTCGAAATTGCTTCTTCACGAGTCTCGCCATGTGCAATGACTTTCGCAATCATTGGATCATAGAAAGGTGTAATCGTTACATGATTTTCTAAGAAGTGATCAATCCGTACATTTGACGGTAATGTTAAATCTGTAATTTTCCCAGGTGATGGGAAGAATGTTTTCGGATCCTCTGCATAAATACGAGCTTCAATGGCATGACCACTACGTTTTACATCATCCTGAGTAAATGATAGTTTCTCTCCACTTGCGATAAGGAGTTGCTGTTCTACAAGGTCTAATCCCGTAATTTCTTCTGTCACTGGATGCTCTACTTGTAATCTCGTATTCATCTCTAAGAAATAGAAGTTCTTCTGATCATCTACAAGAAACTCAACTGTACCTGCATTTGTATAGCCAAGTGCTTTGGCAGCTTGTACAGCAACTTCTCCCATCGCCTTTCGTGTACCTTCATCTAAAAATGGTGAAGGTGCTTCTTCGATTACTTTTTGATTTCGGCGCTGTACCGAACATTCACGCTCCCATAAATACACTGTGTTACCATGTGTATCTGCTAAAAGCTGAATTTCAATATGATGCGCATCTGCTATATATCGCTCTAAATACATTTCTCCGTTACCAAAGAAGTTTTGCGCTCTTGTTTTATTACTTTCAAACGCTTTGGTGAGCGTTTGCTCAGTTTCCATCAACTGCATACCAATGCCTCCGCCGCCTGCGGATGCCTTAAGCATTAAGGGATAACCAATTTGTTTTGCAATTTCAATTGCTTCTTCAGCAGTTTCAATATTTGTAGTAATACCTGGGACTACTGGGACATCTGCTGCTTGCATTGCGATACGTGATTCGATTTTACTTCCCATCTTCGTAATGATTTCTTCTGAAGGACCGATAAATACGATTCCTTCTTCTTTGCAACGAACCGGAAAAGACGGATTCTCTGATAATAAACCATAACCCGGATGAATCGCTTCTGCATTTGTCTTCTTAGCTATTTCAATAATTTTTTCAAGGTTTAAATAACTTTCTTGAACACGCGGTCCACCTACTAAGTAAGCTTCATTTGCCATCTTCACATGAAGGGCATTTTCATCTGCTTCAGAATAAATAGCAACAGTGCGTATGCCAAGTTTTTGACAAGTTTTCATAATACGAACAGCAATTTCCCCGCGATTCGCAATTAATATTTTTTGAAACATAGTGATTCCTCCCTTTTATCTACATCCTAAATGTCTAGCAATTACGAGACGTTGAATTTCAGAAGTTCCTTCACCAATTTCTAATAGTTTCGCATCACGAATATGTCGTTCAACTTCATATTCACGCATATAACCATATCCACCATGAATCTGTACTGCTTGATTCGCAATACGGCTTGCTGCTTCCGATGCAAATAGTTTTGCCATTGCCGCTTCTTTTCCGAAAGGTTTATCGTTATCTTTTAACCAAGCTGCTTTATGTACTAAATTGCGTGCTAGCTCTACTTCAGTCGCCATATCAGCTAATTTAAATTGAATCGCTTGGAAATTAGAGATTGACTTTCCAAATTGTTGACGTTCTTTCGCATATTGTAATGCACGTTCAAAGGCTGATTGCGCAATACCAACTGCCAATGCAGCGATTGAAATACGCCCTCCATCAAGTGTATATAAAAATTGTTTAAAGCCTTTATTTACATCACCAAGAATATTTTCTTTCGGTACACGAACACCATCAAGTACGATTTCACAAGTATTAGAAGCGCGAACACCCATCTTATCGTAAGGACTTGAAATCGTTAATCCTTCACTCGTAGTAGGCACGATAAATGCAGAAATACGTTTTCTACCATTCTCTTCAATACCGTTGACAGCGGTTACAATAATTGTATTTGCATACTCTGCGTTTGTAATCCAACACTTCTCACCACTGATTACATACTCATCACCATCTAATACCGCTTTCGTTTGAGTACCACCTGCATCTGATCCAGCATTCGGCTCCGTTAATCCGAAGGCACCTAATGTTTTACCTGACGCCATTGGAACTAAATACTTTTGTTTTTGTTCTTCTGTACCGAAATAATAAATTGGAGAAGCACCTAATGAAATTGTTGCAGCATAGCTTAAACCGGTGCCACCACAAGCGCGACCAATTTCTTCAACTGCTAACGCATACGATACCGTATCGCCACCTGAACCTCCATACTCTTCTGGGAATGGGATGCCTAATAATCCTAGTTCGCCCATTTTTTGAAATGTTTCATATGGAAACTCTGCAGTTTTGTCATAATATACAGCTTTCGGTGCGATTTCCTTTTCAGCAAAGTCACGTACCATTTCTTTAATCATTTGTTTTTCGCGAGTTAGAGTAAATTCCATTCCGCTACACACCCCTTATCGAATATTGAGTTTCGACAGCGTGCGAGTTTCTACTACAAACATAACAACTTAAAAGACAAGAATATTAGTTAGACAATTGCTACAATTCTGTCATAACTTAATTTTAAAACAGATTCTGTACTAATGCACAAAAAAATTCCTACATTGTTCTACAACAACATAGGAGGTTTTGTGTCGAATTATGTAATTTATTGTTTAATAATCTCTACCTTTTCCGGAATCAGAAATTTCTACTAATGCTTCAGGGTATGGTTCGAAATATGTTTGTCTTAATAAATACTTTTCATCAAATCGAATAGCCCATGATTTTAAAATTGTAAGTAAACTACTAAGTGGTATTTTCTTTTCTGCATACTTTTGTAACAGTTCTATAAAATGATCTTTTTCTTGTTTTTTTAACTTTGTTTTAAAATATCCAAAAATGTGCTCGCATACATTTACATTCGATGTATAACGGGGCGCACGCATAAATAATTCATATAAAGTCTTCTCATAGTTTTCAAATACCACTTCAATCTTTTCATTTTTTTGATTTGCAATTATACGCCCTAATTCCTTTTGTTTCACCTGATTATATGCCATAAATAAATATTTATTGTCCGACTGAAACGATACAAGGTCTTTTATATTTTTACTATGTTTAATCATTTTGTAATATGCGATTGTAAATAGCCTTGTAAAGAAATGCTCTCTAATAATAAAATTCGACAATCTGCCTTCCTCTTCAATAGGAAGATGCGAAAATTTTTTTACTACTGCTCCGCCAAATAAGCCCGATCCTTTTCCCTTTGCTGGCGCTTTTTCAAAACCAGAATAAATTTTCACATCACGCGTACCACAACTTGGTGAACGATTCTTTAAAATAAAACCATCCACATCCGGTAT
Organism: Bacillus sp. ME78; assembly: GCF_903970865.1. Lineage (NCBI taxonomy): Bacteria > Bacillati > Bacillota > Bacilli > Caryophanales > Bacillaceae > Bacillus > Bacillus sp. ME78. Next base: position 20,420 of record NZ_CAJCKK010000046.1, on the reverse strand, counting down.
CGTTTGTAAAAAGTCATTTGAAAACTGCTCCATTTTTTCAGTTACATCTTCTCGTGTCGACGGTTGCACAAGTCTATTCTCACCATTTTCTTCTACAATTCGTATCGTTTCACGAGGAGTCCCCAATCCAATCTCGACTTCTGGACAAACAGGTATAAATGTAACAAATGGCTGCAAATTTCGTATTGTTACATCTGGAATCATCTCTCCATTATAACGACAAGCATCAAATTCTAAACATTTACTTACGACGATTGTTGGTTTTGCAAATTGTCGCATCTTATTACCTCCTTAGTGCTAGCCCGTATAATATAAATTGTACTAAGATTAACATTTTAAGCAAAGTTTGATTCATTTATTTTTATGAGAAATATATATCCAATGATATATTAACAATCATTCAACTCTATTTTCTATAAATGTGCGCCTTATTAATGAGGGTTTAGATATTGTGAAATGAATAATACACACTTGCTTCGGAGAAATTAATGATTAAGAAAGGAGGGATTGTTATGAAAAAGAAATTATCATCTATTTTAAGTGTTTTAGCACTATCTATTATGTTTTTAGGTACATCTACGCAAGCTGAATACGATGGAAATAATATGAATAGAGTTAATAACACTGATATTTCAACTCGAGTAAATGACAATAACTTAGACAGAGTTAATAATGATGTAAGAACTCGAAATGTAAATACAACAAATGATTTAAATGATAATCGTGATAAAAATAATAATTGGGCTTGGCTTGGTTTATTAGGACTAGCAGGATTATTAGGTCTTAGAAGAAGAGACAAAGAAACACGCTGATTTAGAATGTTTTTAGTAAACAAGTACTTATTTATCAAAAATATATAATGAAAATAAATCGCCTTTTTAAAGGCGATTTATTTTTACTTAAAAGTAATGTATGTAATTCACACTTCAACGATTAAAATCGTGGAGTTAATCCATACAATATAAATTGAATCGTATTTTCAATTTCCGCTTCATCATTCCATTTTTCTTCAGGCAATAATAAAAATCGTGTTAATAATAAACCTAATACAGCTGATAAAGTAAGACGTAGTACGGAAGATGGTGGTATCTCAATAATTTCCCCTACTTCTTGAAATTTCACAATCAACTTTTTGAAATGTGAAAACAGTTCTGTTTCTACTAATTGCTGTATTTCATTTTTCAGTTCTGGTTGGAATGGCACCTCTTGAATTAATATTTTTATCATAGGAAAGTGTTTTTGAGCAAATTTAAACCTATTATGAATTACAACCCTTAAAAGTCTTTCATATGATTCATACTCCGATTTAAATATTTCTTTTGCAAAGGTTTGTACGAAAAATGGTGCAGCGAACTTAGTTAAAGTTGGCATTACGACCGCTAGTAATAAATCTTTTTTCGTCTTATAGTAGCGGAAGATTGTTCCTTCCGCTACACCAGCCCGTTTTGCAATTTCACTTGTTGAAGTTGAAGCGTATCCTTTTTCTCCAAACATATCAACAGCCGCCTCTAATATTCGCATTTGACGTTCATTTTTTTTATCCGTATTAGTTGCAGCTATTAATTCCTCCAGCCAATCCTTCTGCATTTATAAAGCTCCTTTTTGTCATTATTATATTTTGCGATGTTTCTTTAAAGCAAATACATTTCCTACTGCAAATAATATTGAAAAAAGTAATAATACAGTAAGATCTAATGCAATCTCTGTAAACCCTTGATTCCGAATCATCACTTGTCTCATTGCGTCAGCGCCGTATGTGAGTGGAAATACTTTCCCTAACATTTGTAGCCACTTGTTCATAGATTCCATTGGAAACAATCCAGAAAAGAAGATTTGTGGCACAATAACAAGCGGTATAAATTGAATCATTTGAAATTCATTATTTGCGTATGCCGATAAAAACGTACCTAATGTTAGTGCAGTTAAAGAGAGCATACATGTAATAAGTAGCGTTAGCCATATAGAGCCAGCTACGTATAAATCTAAAATATAAACGGAAAAACTTACGATAATTATGGATTGTATAAAGGCAAAGATTCCAAAACCAATAATATAACCTGCGACTATTTCCCATCTTCTTATTGGGGTGGATAATAACCTTTCTAGCGTACCACTTAAACGTTCTCTTACGAAGGATACACCTGATAATATAAATACAAAGAAAAATGTAAAGAAACCAATTAATACAGGACCAAGCCCATCAAACATCGTAAAGTCTTTAGAGCCATGTAAAAAATTTACTTCAGGTTTCATAATCGATACATCATTCTTCTCTGTGCTTTTTTGCAATACTTGAAGTACAGCACGATTTTTTGACGAATCACTACCTTCCAACAGAAGTTTCATTTTTCCATTCTCTATTCGAAGTATTGCATCTACCTTTTGTTTTTCTAACTCAGAAATCGCGTTTTCTTTACTGTATTCATAAATTGACGCTTCTTGATTTTTCATCACTTTTACTATTTGAGCGGGCATATCAACAACAGCAATTTGCGGTATATAGTCTTTTTGTGTAAACACTAGCGATAATAGCCAAAGTAATAACATTGGTGCCCCAAACATCATCGCTAACGAACGCTTATCTCGAAAAAATTGGCGAATAATACGAATGATTACACCAGTAACTCTCATGATGACACCACCTCTTCCAACAAAAAGACATCTTCAATCCGTCCAGATGACACGCGTTTTTTCAATTCTTCAGTTGTTCCAACCGCAACTAGTTTCCCTTCTCTAATTAATCCTAGACGCTCACAAAATTCAGCTTCATCCATAATGTGCGTCGTTACAATAATCGTTGTGCCTTTCTTTTTAAGATCATAAAATTTTTCCCAAATCGTTTTCCTAAGAAGCGGATCTATCCCCACTGTAGGCTCATCTAAAATTAATATTTCTGGTTCATGGAGGAGTGCTATTGCTAATGATAAGCGTTTTTTCATTCCACCTGAAAATTGTTGTACTTGCTTTTTCATATACTGTGACAATTGTACAAGTTCAAAAACCTCTGCAATTCTTGTCTTTTTACTTTTTCCCTTTAATCCATACATCGTTGCTATAAAATCTGCATTTTCATATGCTGACAATTCTTCATATAATGCATCCGCCTGGGCCATATAACCAATTCGTTTCATTTCATTTAAATTAGGCATATTAGTATTATTAACAAGCACTTCACCTTTCGTTGCTTCATTAATACCTGCAATCATTTTAATGAGCGTTGTTTTCCCCGATCCAGAAGGTCCAACAAAACCAAAAATCTCTGCTTTTTCAACTTGCAATGAAAGATTGTGTAACACTTCTTTTTTTCCAAAACTTTTTGATACAGTCCGTAAAATAATTGAAGGTTGTTGCACGTTTCATCCTCCTTTTCCAATAAAAATGAGTGAGTACTCACTTTTATTTTACTCTTGCTTAATTATATGTCAAACTTCGTTGATTAGTATGTATGTTCAATCACCGATATTAAACAATGAAACAGAGTCGACATTAGAATTTCATTTCCTAAAGTCGACTCTGTTTCATTTAAACTATAAATTTCACTTTACGTTTTTAAATTCATATACTTCCGAATTCTAGCAACGTCTAAAGAATATTCGATAACTAATTGCTGTAACGGTAAAATAACTGTGTCAGGATATAAATGTGCATATTGTAATGTTTCTGCATATTTTTCTAACCTTTTTTCTAAATACTTTATTATTTGATCAGGATGACTTACTAATAAACATTTACAATAATAATGGATTTGTTCCTCAATCGCCGTGTATTCTTCAATTTCATATTCTTTATGCATGTGTACACCCCTTTAAGTTTTTTATATGAATTACTTATCACAATTTTCACTCGACAAATTTTAAGTTTTTTGATTATTTACACTATAACAAACACTGAGGGTCAAATTTTGTTACTTTATGTAACGTAGAAAATTTTTAACAAAATTGTAATGTTTACTCCTGCAAAATACAGAAAGCCCCTTTACTCATTTTTGTATAAAAAAAATCGTACTGCTTAATTTAGCTGCACGACTACAATTTCTGGCCTATTCAAAATCCTTTGCGGAATGATACTATTTCCTAATCCTCTACTCACTACCATTGATGTATTTTGTTCTACATATAAACCCGCTGTATATTTAGGTAAAACACCTTGATTTGGCGCAACTAATCCTCCGATAAATGGCAATCTAACTTGCCCTCCATGAGCATGTCCCGATAAAACCAAATCCAACCTCTCATTCGTATATTCCTTTATAAATTCAGGCCGATGGGATAATAATACATTATATTTATCTGGCTGCATTTCAATTTTCGCTTTTTTAATTTCATCTATTATAATATTTCCTTCATCACGGTTTCCAGTAACAAACTCTGGATCATCAATACCTAGCAAGTTTATTTCTTGCTCACCCTTTCGAATGCCTACATGTTCATTCCTTAAAACATTGACATCATATTTCTTCAACTCTTTTTCTAAATTGTTATACTTTCCAGACCATTGTTCATGGTTTCCTGTCACAAAATATACAGGATATTTCTTTACAATTTCTCGTATTAATTGCATACTAACTTCTGCATCGTATGATTTACTGTCAATTAAATCACCCGTAATCGCAATAATATCTGGGTCTATACTTTTTATTTTTTGAATTAACACATCTTGATTATCGCCAAATTTTTTATTGTGTAAGTCTGAAATTTGTAGAATTTTATACCCTTTAAAAGAGGATGGTATTTTACTAGAGGTTATTTTAACCTCAGTTATACTTATTAAATTGTTCTGTAAATATAAAAAGATACTACAACCTACTAATGTAGCAATAAGTAATATACTTCTTTTAATCTTCTTTCTCATATTCCCTCCTAAAATCTTCATCAATACTACAATTCTCAAAAACATTTCAATAGATTATTCTTTTTATCTAACGGTTCTCTTTTAAAGTGAAATCGATTTAACTACGATAATCAAGTACAAGTTTCTAATTTTAGGAACTGAAGAACTTATATCACTCTGTTGAAGTAAACATGCCCGGTTCTGTTCTAATCGTAACTCTATCATATAACATTAAAGCCGAAATTCCCAAGTTAAGGAATTTCAGCTTTTTGAGTTCGTATGAATATCTTAGTTTTAGTTCTATGTATCTTGCCGTTGTACATCTTAGTACATACCAGTTGTCTCTCTATATGTGGTGAGTTTTTTATCTTTTTCAATAATCAACTATGTATAAAACATTTAACTTAGTTAATACCCTTAATGAATATCATGCTTTTTAAAGTTTCCGCCTTGTACTTCCGCAACATCATATACAGTGACAAAGGCATTTTCATCAATTTCATGAATAAGTTCCTTCATTGTTTCTAAATTTTAAAATTATGTAGCGTCATTCCATTCAGACTTCAATATTGAATATTGATATTCATCAATCCACTGCCCTTTTAGCATGTAATTCTGTAATAAATGACCTTCTCTCCTCAACCCCACTCGTTCTAGTACAGAAATAGACTTATTATTTCGAACGTCCGAAAATGCAATCACTTTATGTTTCCGTAATGAATGAAATATGTAATTCAGTAAGGCACAAACAGCTTCAGTTGCATAGCCTTTCCCCTGATATTCTGGAGAAAGAGTAAATCCAATTTCTACGATGCGAGGTTCATTTACAAGTGTGTGAAGTGCACAATCTCCAATTATTTTGTTATTTTCAGCCAAAGCAATTGCGAACTGGAACCAAGTACCTGGTAGATTAGGATTATTTTTAACTTGTTCATTTACAAACGTTTTAGCCTCATGATATTGATAATTAACCCATGACTGAAATTTAGCCACTTCTGGATTAGAACGATAAAAATGAAAGTAGTTAGTGTCATCCATACTAAACCTTCTCAAAACAAGACAATCTGTTCTCCAAAAGACTTGATTGTCATTCTCCATAACTATTCACCCTCTTTTCTACATTAATTATATCTTTATAATACATAGGTATAAATAGTTTACATGCTTATAAAAAAGCGATTCTTTTCACATTAAAAAGAATCGCTTTCCAAGTTCTTATTTTTAATTATATTACATAAAGAATTGAAAGATTATTACTTAAGAGCCTTAACTATAACTTCCGTTGCCTCTGCAATGAGTTGATTATCATAGCTAGCCTCTTTCTCATCTTTACTAGATAAAATTGCGATGATAATTGGTGCTCTATTCGGAGGCCAAACGATAGCAATATCATTTCTTGTCCCGTAACTGCCAGCACCTGATTTATCTCCAACTACCCAGTCAGTTGGTACGCCTGCACGAATAAGTTTGTCCCCTGTAGCATTTCCTTTCATCCACTCTGTAAGAATTTTACGTTTTTCAGCTGGAAGTGCATTTCCGACCGTAAAAGCTTTAAGATTCGTAGCAATTGCTTTCGCTGTACTAGTGTCACGAATGTCTCCTGGAATAGCTTCGTTTAATTCTGTTTCAAAGCGATCAGACATAGTAACCCGATCCCCCATCTTTCTAAGCGCTTTTTCATATCCTTTAGGTCCGCCTATTTTATTAAATAAAATGTTCCCTGCAGTATTATCACTTGAACGAACAGCAGCCTCAGCAATTTCTCCTAGTTTCATTCCAGTATCTACATGTTTCTCTGTAACAGGTGAATAATCCACTAAGTCTTCTTTCGTAAATGTGATTACTTCATTTAATGTATCAATTGAGTTTTGCTGTAGTAATACTCCTGCTGCTAAAGCCTTGTAGGTTGATGCGAAGGCAAATCTTTCGTTAGATCGATAAGAAATTGTTTGATTTGTACCAGTATCAATCGCATATACACCTACTCGAGCATCAAATTTTTTCTCAAGTTGAGAGAACTCTTTATGCGTCGCCTGATTTTTATGTTTCACTTGTCCAGTCTTTTCTTTCGCTTCAACTTGCAGTGCCCCTCCTGTAAAAGCTTCTAGGCTTGTAATACTTAAACCTAATATACCAACGCATATTCCTATTTTTAGCATCTTCTTGTTTTTCAAAATCATCATTCCTTTCAAATTCTTAACACCTATTTATACGTACACATAATAGACAATCAGCGAAACGAGTTTGTTCCATAAACTAAAAAAATTATAGCTAGTATGAGAGTTATTAACAAAATAAGAGATAGTAGCTACGACGCCTCTATCTCTTATTTCATATTTCATTTTTTTACTTATAAATGGCTTTATATGAACAGGGTCTTTCCCTGAGAAAAGTACTCTAATTTTGCTTAGAACTACCTGTACTAGTAGCTTCACCATGTATACGTTGCTGTTTTAAATCAAAGTATACATCTAATACTTCCTTTCCGATTATAGAATTAATTCCATTTTTATCATCATGAAGCCATGGAACTACTACGGAAAATGCTACTTCTGGATTATCATATGGAGCATATCCAACTAACGTTAAGTTGTAACATTCCATACGTTCTCCTTTTGCATTTCTACCAATCGGGTCATCTCCACCATATACAGTTTGGGCTGTTCCTGTCTTTCCTGCTGGTTTATATGGCGCGTTTTTGAAATATTTCACGCCAGTTCCATCACCTTCTTGGAATACCCATCTAAACCCTTCTTTTATCCGATCAATATGTTCTTTCTTCATATCAATTCGATTTAATACGACAGGCTCTATGGAACGTATAACTTTGCCAACCTCTTCTTTTATTGATTGTTCTCGTATTTCTTGTACAATTTGAGGTTGCATTCTATAACCACCATTCGCAATCGTTGAAATATATTGCGCTAATTGTAACGGCGTATACGTATCATACTGACCGATAGAAAAATCTAGTAAAAACCCAGGTTGACTATCTACTTTTCTCGTTTGTCCAATTATTTCATTCGGTAAATCAATACCTGTTGGGACACCTAAACCAAATTGCTTGAAATAATAGCGCATCGTATCAAATGCTCCTTGTTTAATATCCAATGAGCCATTTGGTACGTAATTAACTCCCGCAATTTTTAAAGCTGTCTGGAACATGTATACATTCGAAGATACTTGTAAAGCCCGTAAATCATTAATATTACCAAATCCGGATACATTCCACGATTTCTTAGCTTGTGTACCTTTAAATTTCATCGGCGCGTCATAAAATTGATCTCCTGGATGTATTGCACCTGTCTCATATCCAGTTAATAAAGTAGCACCTTTTACAGCTGACCCTAGCTCATACGAAGTTGTCATGTTTCCTAATGCCAAATCCTCAACCTCTATTTTCCCTTCTTTTTCTACAATCTTTTTGCCTGCCATTGATAAAATTTGTCCGTTATTTGGATTCGTCATGACAACAAAAGCTCGATCGAGCAGTGGCTCTGAACTCTTAAAAGCTCTCAAGTTTTTCTCTATACTTTCTTCCACTTTCTTTTGTAATTCCATATCAATCGTTAATGTTAAACTATTACCACTTTTTCCTTTAGAGATTATTTCTGTGCTAACAATGTTTCCTGATTTATCAGTAATATTTTTCACTTCTTCTTTTGTGCCGTGTAATACATCTTCATATCGTTGTTCAATATAACTTTTTCCAACACGATCATTACGGTTATATCCACGTACTAAATAAGAATCTAAATTTTCTTTCGGTAATCCTTCTTCACTACTCGTAATATTTCCTAATACAGAACGAAATAAATTACCGTTTACATAATTACGTTCCCAATCAACAGTTGCATCTACTCCTGGAAAATTCGCAAGATTTTCGCTTATCCGCGCATACTCTTCATCTGTTACATCTTTTTTAATGATTTGTGGTGTTAGTTGATAACCTGAACTCATTTTACTTTTAATAGCTAACACCTTTAAATCTTGTGCTGTTAATTCTGCTAATTCTACCTCTGTAACACGACCTCGTCTTAAGTCTTCTATTTTTTTATCTAACTCTTTTCCCTCTATACCCTTTTCTTTAAACTTTTCTATATCTTTCTTAGTAATCTTTGTCTCCGCACGTTTCGAATTCAACTGCATCCAAAAATCTTTTTTATCGATATCTGTTAATTTATTTATATCTTGTTCAGGCATTTCAAGTACTTTCGCCAAGTCTTTTGCTGTTTTTAAAATATCTTCACTCGTAATTCCCTTCACCCTTGTATACGTAATTGTGCGAAGAGATTTATTATTAACAACTGTTTTCCCTTCTCGATCTAAAATTTGTCCACGTGGAACTGGAATACTAGTTATTGCATTTTGACTACTTTCCACTTGGTTCTTATAAGCCTCTCCCTCAACGATTTGTACCTTTCCTAGCTGCATAATAATAGCTGAGAATAGTACAAATATGCAAAGGAACATTATATTTAATCGAATAGATATATATGTCTTCTGCTTCTTGCCTTTTTGTTCTTTCATAAATCCTCCATTTAATCCTTTCAGAAATTGCTACAAATACTAAAAGCATTCCTTATATATTAGATACCGATAATCGGTTATAAATATCGCCTCAATTTTTTGCTTAATCCTTGTAAGCAACCATTCCTTTTCGTTTAGCTACGGAATTAATAACTCTCCCTTCCTGTTTTCTCTCTATTTTTTTGCCACTTGCATGAGAAGAGCTAAACTGTATAATGACTCTTATTAAACTTACATATAAACTTGCTAGTAAATTTTCATGCTAATTATTCCTTTCTTCATGCTGTAATACTTAATAGACAACCTAAACAATAAAGTTGTTCCACATTTACAAAAAAAATAATTAAATATAAGATGAAATAGGCTACATAAGGGAGGGTTATATGTTACATATAAAAAGATGGAGATTTTTTGCGGTTTTTTCTATCGTAGGTTTGATTTTACTAATTTTATTAAAAATCAACTTCATTTCAATTACTATCGCAACTTCTTCAGCTGAAAGAGGAAAGATTTTTGATCAAAATGGTGTAATACTAGCTACAAATAAGAAAGTTAAGTCTCTATATTGCACTTCTAATGACGAAAAGCTATCGAAACAAGATACATCAAACACATTAGCTTTTTTTAATCAATTTTCAAGCGAGTTTCAACATGATATTTCTACAGAGAACCTAAAATCTCAATTACAACAATCTTGTAAAAAGCAGACTATGAATGATATACCGTTATACTCTGATATAACTGAGAATGAACTTGCATTCATAAACAAAAACAAACCCAATAATGTAATAATTAAAGATGAATGGATTCGATATTATCCTAAACACGAAATTGGTTCACAAGTAATTGGGTATGTAGAAAATGACCTTAATTCAAAGCATAAGGCTGTTGGAAAAAGCGGGATTGAGCTGCAATATGAAAATGATTTAAAAGGAAAACCAGGTAAAACTCTTATTTTTAAATTGAATAATAAAAAATTCTTATGGAATATTCAAAAAGTACAAAAAGGTAAAGATGTACGGCTAGCTTTAGACTCTGAGTTGCAGCAAAAGGCAGAAGAAGCATTAAGATCTCAAATTAAGAAAACACCTGATGCTAAAGCTGGTTATGCTGTAGTAAGCGATGCAAAAACTGGCGCAATTTTAACTATGGCCAACACGGCAGTTTTTGATCCAAATATATTAAATACACGTGTATCTTCTAGAAAAGAAAACATTAACTCTCTTTCGCAAAATAAAGCAATTCAAAAATTAAAGTATGGTGAATCTTATGTAAATATGGCTTCTACTATAAAACCACTCACTATTTTAATTGGATTAAACGAAAAACTTTTTCAACCCGAAGATACTTATTTAGATAAAGGTACTTTTCAGTATGATAGTCAAAATAACATTACGAATGCACCTGGAACACCAACAGGTGAGATTACACCGAGGCAGGCTATCATTAATTCATCTAACACATTTATGACAGCAAAAGTAGCTCTGCCCTTATTCAACCAAAATAATGGAAATATAGAAAAAGTAGCACATATATGGACAGATTATTTAATGCAATTCGGCCTACGTTCTAAAACCGGGATTGATTCGCCCTTTGAAGAAGACGGACAATATGAATTCCATCCATCTAATAAATTTGAAAATGGGATTTCCGCTTTATTAAATGCCTCTTGGGGAGGAAATGAAGTGCATACTCCTCTTCAACTCGCTCAATATGCAGCAACATTGGCAAGTAAAGGTGATAAATATAAACCTCAAATCGTAAGTGCCATTATTGGTCAAGATGGTAAGGAAACAAAAAAGTTTAAACCCATTTTAGAAAGTTCAAATCGTTACCCGATGAACTTTTGGAGTGTCGTGCAAGGTGGAATGAGTCAAAATATAGAGGAAATTAAAAAGTTGCCCTTTGACGTCGCAGGTAAAACAGGTATTACAGGTTTTCCAAATGAGCAAGAAAGAATGATAAATCATTCTCTTTTCATTGCTTATGCTCCTACTGAAGATCCACAAATTGCCGTTTCTGTCGTTATTCCTGGTAGTAATTCAGAAAAAAACATCGCTGCTCTCGTTACATCAGAAGTTTTAAAGTCTTGGAATATACTTCAAAAGAAGGATAAAGATAAAGAGGAAGGTTCATTAAAGTGAACCTTCCTCTTTTACCATATAGATTCTATATTCGTTATTTCCCATATACCTTCATGATTCTTTTCGAACATGAAAGAATATTTAATATCAGTTAAAATATACTTTTTTTGTACATATCCAGTAGTATCACCGTTAATAGTCGATATTTTTATATATCCATCATTCTGCACTTTTTCCGGGATCCAAGCTTTTACCATTTCATTAGATACTTCATATAAAACTTTTGATTCTCGGTTTGGTTCAGCTAAAATTTTCGTTTTGTTTCCAGTAACAGTTGCATATATAAAGTGTTCTTGCTTTAATTGATTACTTTCTGTCATTCCACTTGGCACTTTGTAAACTTTCTTCTTATCATTTACAAATTCTCCCCCCATTGCAAGAGCGACTTGCAACTCATGAAAAATATCTTCATCAAGCTTCAATTCATCCTTCTTATAACTCTTCCCTTTAAATAGAACTTCATCATTTAACGCTTTGTACAAGTCATTTTCATTTTTTGAGTTCGTACTTTGATATAGTTCATTCATAAATTGTTTTAGTGATGGATCTTGAGCAGACTCATCTTTTGTTTTAGGCTTAATTTGAGTACTACTTTGTACTGGTGATTTATTATCATCAGGCCAAGGTTGTTGAACAATAAAAAATAACATTGTACAAATCAACACAACTACAACAGGCAATACTTTTTTACGAAATGGTCTTTTATGTTTTACAAAATCCACTTCATTATTTTCGTATATAGACTGCTTTATTTTAGAAATAAATTCTTCTTCATCTTTACGATTCTCCATTGGGCCTTTTTTTATTTTTCTATACCAGTCAGGATTTTGTTTATTGTTCATCACTACTACCCTCCCCTATTAATTTTGAAACCTTACTTCTCGCTCTACTTAATCTCGATTTTACAGTTCCAATGGATACTCCTAATGTTTCAGCCATTTCTTCATATGATAATTCATATTTTGCGTCCAATATAATTATTTCACGGTGCTTTTTAGGTAGTTTTAATACAACCTTCCACACCTCATTCATCTCTTCTTGGTTAAAAAATTCTTGTTCTGCTGACAGGGATTGCTTATCGTCACTAAAAAATCCTATTAAAGATATCCTTTTAAAATAAGAGGATTTCAAATAGTTTATTGCCGTATTTCTTGTGATTTTTAATATCCACGTTTTAATAGATGACTCCTTTCGAAATGAATTCCAATTTTTAAACACCTTTATAAATACATCTTGCGTGATATCATCTGATAAGTGTGGATCTTTCGTAATAATAAATGAATAATTCCATACATCTTGCCAATAGTCTTTTATAACATAGTCCAGCTCATCATGATTACACTTTTCAATAAACGTCTGTTCCATTTCCACACCTCAAACTTATTTGAATAAACATAAAAACTGCCCTCACTTTTATTATGGTTTCAATATATAGACAAGATACAAGTTTCATTTGTTCCATTGTTTATCTTTTTTCAAGCAGAATAATACTACTAAAAAACAAGTAAAGCATACAATGATAAAATTCTACTCATGAAAATCTGTTTTTTGAATTTAACGTAACACTCCACTTGTCCATTTCAATTTGCTATACTCTTCTATTTACCATTAGCAATGCCAACTTTTTAGAAATGAAAATTAAGATAAGGTATTAACTTTCTAGAGTCGCAGCAAAAAAGCATTCTCGATTAGAAAGAATGCTTTTTTGAAATTTAATTGTTCTATATTTTCCCCAATTTATATCTTTGAGTTAAGCAAACATGTAATAAATTTAGTCAAAAAATTCACCTTATAATTAAGTATTATTTCTGAAATACATGTTTTACTTTTTCACCTGGAACGTTACTTCCTCCTCTTCCTTTTACATCTTCAATCATCATTGTAACAATCATGTCTGGCGCATTTGCATCGAAAGCTGCGAACCATCCCAGTTCTTTTCCGTCTGCTTCTTTCGACTCTTTCAGTTCTGCTGTACCAGTTTTACCAGCAAGCGTTACACCATCAACCTTTGCAATTCTTCCTGCGCCATCAGGGTCATTAATGACTTTGATTAATGCACTCTTTAATATCTCTTGATTCTTTTTAGAAACCACATTTTCTTTCCAATTCCCTGCTACTTTTGCCTCTTTTAAAAGATGTGGCGACGGAATATTCCCTTCATTCACAATCGGTGCATATGTTAATGCTAAATGAAGTGGTGTCATTAGTACTTGTCCTTGTCCATAGCCCGTGTCTGCTAATTGAATATCGTTTTTTATCCCATCTTTTGCAATGATTGAAATAGGAAATTCGTATTCGATTGGTAATTTTTCATGAAATCCGTACTTTTTAAATTCCTTTACATACTGATCTTTTCCCATTTTCAAAGCTCGTTGAGCAAAATAAATATTATCAGAGTACTTCATTGCCTTATCAAAATCAATTGGACTTGCATCTTTTACACGCGTTACATAGTAATTTCCCCAAGACGAATCTTTTGTCCACTTCAATCCTTGAATTTTAAATTCTTCCTTCGGATTTATTGTGTTTGTTTCCAAACCAATTGCACCTGTGATCGTTTTAAATACGGAACCTGGTACAAATGCTTGTGTAAAGCGATTCGTCATTGGTAGTTTCGAGTCATTACTCCATGCTTCTCGTTGGGCTTTCGATGCTCCTCTAACTATTATATTTGGATTATAAGCAGGGCTACTTACAAGTGCGATTGTTTCACCTGTTTTAGGATTGACCGCTGCACTAGACCCTGCTTCAGTTTTCATCTCATTAAATATTTTTTCTTGAATTGCAGCATCAATTGTTAACGTAACATTTTCTCCTTCTTTTGCTTCTTTTTTTGCTACGTTTTTAATCTCTTTCCCCTTCTCATCTTCTATAAATACGCGTCCACCCTTTTCACCACGCAATTTATTTTCTAACACTTTCTCTAAACCGGTCTTACCTACTAAATCATCTGCTTGATAACCTTGTTTTTGAAGTGATTTTAACTCCTCCGCATTCACCTTTCCTATATATCCAGTTAAGTGTGCCGCTGCTTCACCTAATGGATATGTACGAATATTTACTGGGTGAGATGAAACTCCTTCTAATTCAATATAATCATTCTGTCTGGTTCCCTCTTTTAAAATGCCAATTGGTACAAAGGAGTCTGGTTTTATCCATTTCGCTGTGAGCTTTTGTTCGACTTCTTCTATAGACATATCAAGTAATTGTGCTACTATTTCTTTCGTTTGCGCTGCTGTTTCACCTAGTTTCTCTGGAATAATTCCAACCTCAGTCGCTTTACCATTCGTTACAAGCCCTTTTCCATTGCGATCATATATTTCTCCACGTTTTCCTTGTTCTATTTGCATACGTACTTTGTAATCTTTTTTCATACCTGGGAAAATGAAGTCTGGTGTCCAATCTATTTTCCAAGATTCTTTATCTTTCACAAGTTTTGCTTCGTGGATGAATGAAACTGGTCCTACATCCGTATCCATCTTAACTTCAAAAAGAAAAAGCTCTTTATCTTTCGTATTCTCTCCTTTCATTTTAACTTTTAAATTCTTAGCTCCAATCCCTTCATAGATTTTTTGATATTTTTCTGTGAATTCTTTTTTAGAAATCGATTTTTTGGCATGATCTGATAAATGATCATACATATTTGCAAACTTTTTATCATTCCATAAATTAATATATTCTTCAAATGCTTGTTTTGGCGGTTCGTTTTTATTACATCCTACCAACATAACTGCGAAACAAATGAAAAACAGCATCCATAATTTTTTCAATTCAATCTTCTCCCTTAATTAAAAATCATTATTCCTTTCTTAATTTATTAAATAAAAAATGTTTCAACGCTTAATAGACATTGTAAGTAATGACATTGTTCCATATTTACAAAAAAATTAATATCTATGTTCATTTTAATACAAAAAAGCAGGCATAAATATATGCCTGCCTTCCGTTCCCAAAATCAATTACACCTAAAACAACGTGTGGTTAACCAAATCCAGATACTCTTCTACACCCTATTTTTTACTTTTCTAAAATAATTCCTGCTATTTCATTAGCATATTTTTTAGAGTCAAATCCATCATAGTTACTTAGTACTACAACAGTCAAATATTCTTTTGGAAACCGCATGAAGTATGAACGATAACCTACCCAGCTACCTGAATGTTCCAAGTATCGACAGTTAAAACCTTCTGCAAGCCTTAGCCCAAAAGCATAATCTTCATTGTCAATAATCGTTTCCCCAGTTGGAGAAATTTCCGGACCTATTTTGCTCATTCTTTTAACAAGTTCTTTTCCGCCAACGGTACCTGTAGTTAAATTTTCTCCCCACTTTACCAGGTCTTCGACTGTTGCATGAACTGCCCCATCACCTGTATGTTCCCAAGGGCTTTCATAGACCATATATGCTCCTTGTTCATTCTTTGAATACCCCCTAGCAATTGATATAGTAGTTGGGTAGCAATCTACAATTGTTGTGTCTTTCATATTTAAAGAATCAAAAATACGTTCTTTTGCAAACTGACGTAAAGACTTCCCGCTTACCTTCTCTACCACCAATGACAATAAAAAATATCCTGTATTGCTATACTCAAATTTTGTGCCAACAGGGAACCTTGCAATTTGATAACCATTAAGGTGTTTTAGCGATTGTTCCACAGTTAATATATCAGTAAATTTAATATTTTCTGCTTGAGCCAATTCCATATAATCAACTAGTCCGCCAGTATGATGAATTAGATGCCTCAATGTTACTGGTTCAGCATATGTTCCTATAGAAGGGACAAACTTTACAATTGAATCATCTAAACTCAATCTTCCCTCTTGTTCTAAGAGTAATATAGAAAACGCTGTAAATTGTTTAGAAACTGAGGCGATATTAAAAACGCTCTTTGTGGTTATCGATAGATTTTCCTCTATAGAAGCTAAGCCAACTGCACCTTTATACGTTACTCCGCTATCAAAACTAGCAATATATGCAAAGCCAGGAACTTTTGGTGAAAACTTTTTTAATAATTGTTTAATCAATGTATGCGTCTTTTCATTATATTTATTATTCACCTCAATCACATCCTCTTCCCTTTAAATGATTAGAAATATATTATCCTGTTATCTTTTTCAATTACACATCTTACTTCAACTCAAAACAACACATTTTATATTTGACTACAATCAAGCACCGTCACACTGATTTCTTTAGTTTCTAAATTCTTCTCTTTATAGAGAGCTTTAATTTAGTGAGTATTATTATCCCCGAATTTACGAAATTCCCTCTTTCAATTCTAAAATTACTCATGGCAACTTAATAGATATTTTCTAAATTGGGTCAATAACATATAAATCAAAGATGTTATTGACCCAAATACCTATTTTACTTTTAGATTTAGAACCGATGTACTAACAAATATGAAAACTATTTACCAGTCCTTTGTAAAGATAGGTTTCAATAAAGCATTCATCTACCTTAAACCTTGTTTCAAATTTAGTTATAGTATACAAATTTTATAGTCTTCGTCTATAGTGTTTTACTTTTTCGATATGAGAATTCAAATAACCTTTTTAAACAACTTTGTTCACAAAAAAGCAGAGGCGTTCCAAATCTTTATTTTTCATTGTAGTTTCAAATGTGGGATTGGGTAGTGATGTCCTGCATCATCTGTAAGTTCCCCATTAACTTCAGCTAACTAGTTCAAGTGGAAGAGTCATGAAAGTAATCCTATATCTTTTGCCTTTTGTACTGCTTCTTCTCGATTTTTAACTCCTAGCTTCTCATAGAGATTGGAGGCGTAATTTCTTACTGTTCCGTTTGACAAGTAAAGTGTCGAAGCTATTGTTTTATAACGGCTTCCTTGTGATAATAGTTCCAAAATCTCTAATTCTCTTTTCGTCAAGCCATACTCTATTCCATCTGATCGTGATTCAAATAATCCTGTTTCTTTATTCTCTTCCCACATCCTATGGAACAAGTCATGAGTAATCATCGCGCTTCCTCGATAGACTAGACGAATTGATTCAGCTAGTTCACGCGAATCTATGGATTTCAATACATATCCATCCGCACCATTTCGTATGATTTCTTTTGCCCTTTCTGTATTCTGGAAGGTTGACAGAATGAGTACACGAATGTCCGGCCATTTTTTCTTAATCATTTTAGTTGCATGAATCCCATCCAGATTTGGCATCTCTAAATCCATTAATACTACATCTGGTTTTAGTCTCCCGCACAATTCCAAAGCCTGTTCTCCATCTTCAGCCATTCCCACTACTTGTAAATCCTCCAGTCCACTCAAAATTGTATGAAGACTTTCTCGGATAAAAGAATGATCATCCACAATACACAGGCGAATTTGTTTATTAGAAAGTTGTACTTGTTTCGGTAAAACACATGAAATTAATGTCCCTTCCCCTTTTTTGGAATAAACAATGACTCTTCCTTGTGACTGACTTACACGCTCTTTCATTGCAGTTAATCCAAAGCCATCCTTCCACTCTTCTACCCCACAGCCATTATCCTGTACATCCAATCTTATCTGTTGTGGTTCAAAATGAAGTGACACAATGATTTCTGTGGAATGCCCATGGTGAACAGCATTTGTTAGTGATTCCTGCAAGCTCCGATATAGTGTCATTTTTGATTGTTTGGAGACCATATACTCTTCCCCTATTATTCGAGTACGTACATTTACTTTTGCATGTTTCTTAAATTCCTCTGTCAATTGTTGTAGTGTGGTAGCTAAGGGAAGCGACTCTTGTGATAAATCTAATTGGTGTAAATACAGTCTTACTTCTTCCATACTGTTACGGGCCAATTGTAATAATGAATCTAGCTGCTGCTCTCCTTCTTTAGACTTTAATTCCATACGCAATGTTTCCATCCCCATAATAATTGAAGTATAGGAATGTCCCATCGTATCGTGTAAGTCTTTTGAGAGCCTATCACGTTCCTCCAGTAATGTAATCCGCTCAACTTGGGATACGTACTGTTCCAATACATGTTTCTGGTTCCGAATAATTTCACTTTGACGGTAATTAATAGCCAGTAAACGAAAGAAAGAGCCCATAGCAAAAGCTAAACTGAGTTGTAGGATGATTACCCATAAATCTGTTACTTTGGAAAATATCGCAATAAGCAACGGGAACAAAATAATTGTAATAGGACCCGACCAGCGGTAAGATTTATGAACGCTATTTGCCGCAATCATAAAAGTTGGCATTAAAAAAGCAAGATACGCTAACGGAAATAATAAAGTTAAATAGAAACAAACTCCGCCAAATAATATTATTTCAGTAAATAAATAATAGCGATAACTGAACATTAAACAAATCCAAGGTACTGAAAATGAAACGACTTCCCAAAGGATTATGATCCAAAGTGGTACTGTTAAATGATCTAGTTGTTGGATAGTCGTTGATATTAATGATAGCCAAACAATAAAGCGTATACAAAGCAAGGCCCAATCATACCAAAACCATAGTTTTAAAGTCTTAAACAAATTATCACTCCTTTATAGCTTTAAACATGAAACGCGTGTACATTCCAATAATTCGAACTAAGTCGTTTCCAATAAGATTATGTATCCAGATGAGAATGAAACCAACAATCATGACAAAAATTGCTGTCTCCAATGAATTCACTGCAATGCCCAATAAGTATATATTAAAATATTGAAAAAGTAAGGGGGTAACGATACATACTAGTGGCATTACATACAGTAAAACAGCACATATAAGACTCATTATTCCGACAAAAAATTTCTGCATGAGCCAAAAAATAGCCCTCCAGTTGCTATTATTGAGGATTGTATCTATCGCTTTAATCCATTTATCTCCTTCCTCTTTTTTTCTTGGTTCGAATAAATCTATCGATATATCTGTATAAATCTTCGTTTGAATGCGCTCATACTGAACAAACGTGTGAGTTGTTTGCAGCACCCACGCCAACAAGGGAATACCCAAAAAGATAATCGTCATTACTAATGCAAATGTAATGCTGACTAGATAGAAACAAAAGTAAAAAAAGCCGGATACAAAGGTAAATAATAAGAAATAAAAATCTTGCAAAGTTTTTTGAGCTAATGCTTTCGTCATTAAAATTTCTCCTCCTCATTCATTGCTAATGTGTTAAAAACTACTACTTTAATCCTAAGTATTTTTCTGTCACATACGTTAGTGTCAAAATGTCACGGTTTGTATGACATAACTATCAATACAGCCTTATTTACTCAATTTTTGTTGTTCTTTATAAACATGACAGAAGTTCACTATCGACTATGACTCGCCGCTTGCTATACTCTGTTCATACGCTAATTCTTTATGTTAAAGATAAGATTGTGTTCCCGATCTTATCTTTTTTCTTTGCAAATTTTTTGGTACATAAAAGGAATCCTTATTATAAGGATTCCTAAAAGAAACGACGTACCTTAATCAATTTCTTGATTTAGTCCATCACACGTATAAAGTAAACTTTAATCAGCCCTCACCAATCAGTTTTTTACAGGCAACCCACCCAGCCTAACTTCTTTGTTTTCGCTGTATTTTGAGGTTGAGCTCTTATTGTCCGTTAATGTGGGATAAATTCCTTAGTTCCTCATTTTATCTACTTAGGGAGAATTTTATTTTCTTAACTTAATGATAATGTGCTTCTATCCCACATCGTCTCTAATTTGAAAACATTTATTTCATCTAATAATCCTTTAATGAAATAACCTAACTGACATTTCTAAACAACTCTATTGACACTTAACACTATCATCAATACTACACTTCGTTGAGCCACATTATTACAAATTTATTGATGTAGTTGAGATGGACTCACTTTTTGAATTTGAACAAGTATATCAAACGCTTTACCTAATGATATATCAACAGTTTTTGGTATATCAGGCCCTTCGGTAGTTATTCCAGCGAAAATTGGATGTTGTT